>CALBDV010000632.1 GCA_937927565.1 uncultured Holophagales bacterium | reverse complement strand
CGCGAGGCGGCGGACGATGCGGATCGTGTCCATCGAGGGAATCGTCTCACGGGGGAGCCGAGGTTAGACTCGCGCCCCGAGTACGCGATGATCGTATACAGTCTGGCCCTTTCTCGTCTCGTGCCGCTACTCCTCTGGGTTTCGGCCCTCCTCGTCGCGGGGCGCACGGTGCACGACTGGCTGGAACGTCGGAATCGCATTGCGGCCATGGCGTCCTTCGCCGTGATCGTCGCGGGGGGCATTGCCTTGGCGTCTCCCTTCGGTCTCCGCTCCGCCTTTCTCGTCGGGGCGCTCGATGCGCACCTCGAAGGCCGCTGGAGCGACGCAACACGGCGATGGTCGACCTACTCTGAGCTCGGGGGGAGGCCTTCCGTCCGCACTCGCCAGCGGTGGGCGGAGTCCCTCATCGCTCAGCGGCGGTACCGGGACGCCGAAGCGGTGCTCCTCGAGGGACTGAACCCGAACGCCAGGGGCACGGTGCGAACGTCGCCCGAAGTCGTCTTCACGCTCGGCGTCTGTCGCTACTATTCCGGGAGATGGCCGGAGGCGGAGCGAACGCTGCGAGCCGTCGATTCCGAACCGACGCGCTACGTGCGGGATTACTTCCTCGGGCGGATCGCCGAGCTTCGGGGCGACCGGGTGGCGGCCAGGGCCTTCTATACGGCGAGCCTTACCGCGGACCCGGCGTACTTCCCGGCCCTCTATCAGTTCGTGCGCCTCGCACTGGAATCCGGTGATTCGAACGCCGCCCGTCGGAAGATCGAGGAGTCCCGGGCCCTGATTCGACCGCGAGACGCAGCCGGCATCGCATCGCTCGGAGATGCCGTCGAGGGTCGATCTGCTCCGCTGGAGAACCATGAGTTCATCGTTGCTCGCATCCGATAGGGGCAGGGTCGAGGACGCAGTCGCGGCGTTCTTCCTCTTCGGGTTCGGGGGGTGGATCCTGCTGCGCGGGGGGAGCGCGGCGCTTCACGTCGACGAAGAGGGCTTCTGGGACATCTCCGTTCTCCTGGCCCCCCTTGCGATTCTCGTGTTCCTGGGCGCGTTCCGGTACGCGCTGGGGAAGAACGGAACTGGACTGGCCGGGGTTCTCGCGGACTCTGCGGGAGTGATCCGCGACTTCCTGCCGTTTCTCGTGTTCTCCGTAGCCTACGAGAGCTTTCGGACGCAGCTGATCGGATCGCTGCTCGGTCCCGACCGCGACGGAGACCTCCTGCGGCTGGATCGTCTCCTGTTCGGAGAAACTCCCTCCGTACCGATGGAGCGCTGGGTGACGCCGTTGCTGACCGACACCCTCGCCATCTGCTACTTCCTTCATCTCGTCCTGCCGCCCGCGCTCGCGATCTGGCTCTACCGGCGCGATCGGCGACTGTTCCGGCTCCTGCTGCTCGCGATCGTGCTGGCCGGTTGCCTGGGCTCGACCGGCTACGTCGTCGTCCCGGCTGCCGGTCCGGGGGTCGCCTACCCCCGCCTGTTCCGTGTCGAGCTGGCAGGGGCCTTCTTCTATGAGCCGATCACGGGCCTCCTCGATGCGGCGCGCGCCCCGCGCGACGTGTTCCCGAGTCTCCATGTCGCGATCTCATCGATCGTCCTCTGGGTGGCGGCGCGACGGTCGCGCCGGCTCGCCGTCGCCATCTCTCCGCTCGTCGCGGGCAACTGGGTTGCGACTCTCTACCTTCGGTACCACTACGCTATCGACGTCCTGGCCGGGTGGGCTACTGCGGGCCTGGCACTGGTCCTGGCCGATCGGCTCCTCGCGTGGGAGGAGCGGATCCTCAGTCGCCGGCGGGTGAGCGCGCCTGGAGCCTGAGGAAACGCTCGAAGTCCTGCCGGCCGACGCCCCTGGCGACAGCTTCGAGCGGGTGCGGCGAGGGACCGCACGCGACCTCGTGAGGGTCGAAAGAGGCCATCGATGCCAGGAAGGCGAGATTCCTGCGGACGAGGTCGTCGCGGACGAGGTTGTATCTCGGGGTCGCATACTCGAGCCAGCGGTTCTTGTCGGTGTTTCGGACGATGCCGGGACGGCGGGCGAGCGCGTCGACATCGCGAGGTGACAGGAGCCGGGTCGAGAGTAGTCCCTTCAGCACGTCGGCGGGGCGCTCTGCCGGAAAACCGAGCGACCCGCAGGCGGACGCGAAGCGGGCGAGCGCCGCTGGCTGGACCGCGAGAGACTCCGGGCTCGCCACGATGACTCCCTGTCCGCCGACGAACCAGAGGCTTGCATACGGGAAGATCTCGTGGACGGTCGCGAGGACGGACAGCAGCTCGCGGGAGCCGATGTGGTGGACCTGTATCCACTGCTGGAACACGCCTCCCGGACGCAGCCGCTGGCGAACGACCTCGTAGAACTCCCGGCTGTAGAGGTTCGTCGAGCCCGCGAACCAGACGCTCGAGACCTCCATCGTCACGAGGTCGTACGTCGAGGACCGAAGCAGCAGCGCGTTCCGGCCGTCCTCGAGGAGGAGGCGCACACCCGGCCTGTCGAGGACGCCGCGGTTCACGCCGGCGAAGTGCGTCCTGGCCGCCTCGACGATTCCCGGGGCGATCTCCGCCACGTCGATCTGCCGGAAGCCGAGGAGGGCCGGGACCGCCGCAGAGCGCCCGGTTCCGAGTCCGATGACGAGGGCGGAGTCGAAGGTGCGTGCGTGTAGAACAGGGAGCAGGGCGAAGGCCGTCTGGGCCGGTACCTCGCCCGTGTCGTTGCCCTGGAACTTACCGTTCGTCAGGAGCGTTTGCCTGATCCCGCCTCTTCCGGTTGGCTGGGCGACGACCGTCGTTGCCCCGCCGTAGGCGTCTTCGTGGAAGAAGAGGAGGCGGGATCCGGCGCCGACGTGCCCCGGCCCGAAATAGACGTGCTGCCCCGAGGTGAGCGCGAGCAGGTCCCATCCCGGCCGGCTCGCGGTTACCGCCAGGACGCCGATGGTCATCAAGCCTCCGGCGGTTCGGGCGGTCCCCCGCGGGGATGCGAGGAGAAGCGCTGCCCCGCAGAGCGCGTACGCCGTGGAGACGGCCAGGAGCGAGGCCTCGGAGCCGAGCAGGGGAAGGAGGAGGAAGGCCGCGGAAAGGGCACCCAGCACGCAGCCGGCCGCGTTGGCGGCGCCGAGTCGCCCGGCCGTGACGGCGCGATTCCGCCCGGGAAAGAGGTCGAGGCGGAACAGGCTCGGGTAGAGGGCTCCCAGCACGACGGCGGTGGGGCCGACCTGAACGAGAACCTCGGCCCAGCGGGCGAGCTCTCCGCCCGCGAAGGTGGTGACGATTGCTCCCCACCTCTCGAAGGTGGCCGGCACGAGAGGCCACCTCCCGTGGAGCAAGGAGAGGGACAGGGCCGAGAGTATGCAGAGAGCCGCCGGCACCGTGACGGGAAGGGGCCGCTCGGACCGGAAACGGGAAACCAGGTAGCCGCCGATTCCCAGCCCTGCAAGGACGGTCGAGAGCATGGCCGCGAAGGCGAAGACGCTGTTGCCGATCACGACCTGCAGGAGGTGAATCCAGAGGACTTCGAGCGCGAAGAAGAGAAAGCCGGAAACGGCCGCGACCGTGACGAGCAGGGCCTCGGAGCCGGACACCGTACTCTCGGCCTCGTCCGGCTCCCGGGCCGGGAGGCCGGAGGACGTACGGGTCACCGGACAGTGACTAGCCAGCCGTCCCGCGACGATGGCGACGGAGAAGTCGAGGAGCGCCGCGGCGAGAAGCGTGCCGTCCAGGCCCAGGAGGGGAAAAACGAGGTAGGGGCCGGCCGCCGCTGCGACGACGGCGCCCGCGACGTTGAAGGAGTAGAAACGCGCCATCGCAGCTCCTGGCGTCGGAACACGCAGAGCCTCGATGGAGTCGACGATCGCTGGAAACGAGGCTCCCATCAGGAACGTGGGAGGGAAGATCCACGCCACGGCGACCGCACCTCGCAGAAGGGCGAGAAGAGCGGGTGACCCCGCGCCGAGTGCGAGGAATGGCGTGAAGAGGTGCGGAAGATGGTTGAGGCTCAGGAAGAGCAGGAGCGACCACGTGCCGACGCCGGCCTCGATAATCGCGTAACCGCGCAGCGGGTTCGAGACACGGGTCCGTAGAAGGCGGGAGTAGAGGCCCGATCCGGCCGTCAGCCCGGCGAAATAGACTGCCAGAACGATGGCTCCAGCCGGAGTGCTGGTTCCGAGGAGCGTCGCCAGCATCCGCTCGAAGGCCTGCTCCGCGAGCAGCCCAACGGCGCCCGTGGCGACGAACAGCGCAGCCAGAAGGCGAACCGATGCCGCCCCGGCGAAGGCGGAGGCCGGTCCGTCGCTCCCGAGTGGCTGCATCGGGCGAGAGGTTAGCAGGGGATTGAGTAGACTTGTTCCCATGGCGAACGCTTCCACCGACCTCTTCGCCCGCCGCCGCGAGCGCTTCTTCGACCGCGTGAAGGAAG
>CALBDV010000631.1 GCA_937927565.1 uncultured Holophagales bacterium | reverse complement strand
CTGACCGCCGGCGGCGGACCCCCCGTTCCCATCTCTTCTTTCGTCGTGTCTTCTTGACGGAGCAGCTCGGAAGCGGTAAAAGGTCCGTCCCACGCCTCGAGCGGGCGTAGCTCAGTTGGTAGAGCGCCAGCTTCCCAAGCTGGATGTCGCGAGTTCAACCCTCGTCGCCCGCTCCAGTTACATCCCCCTGAACCACCGCACGATCCGGAACCCCGAAAGGGCCAGGACGACGGCGAGGCCAGCCACCCCGACGGCGCCCGCCGGCCCGACCCAGAAATAGACGGGCGCCGCGAGCGCGGCCCAGATGACCACCTCAACCAGTCGAGGGATGACCCTGCTTCGGGCCATCCGCTGTCGCCTTCTGGCCGCAGGGCTGGGGCGGCCGTCCCGGTGTCTCGTCATCTCGTTCTCCTCGGCGTGGAGTCCTCGCGCTCCCGGGGCCCGGCATGGACCTCGAGGGCGTCCGCCAGGCCCCGTCAGCCCATCGCTCCCTCGCCTTCCATGCCCGGAGAAGCCCGGCCGCGATCACGGTCAAAGGCGAGAACGGGACGATCCCGACGATTTCCGCGACGAGACCACCCGCGACGGAGAAGAAGGCGACGAAGCCCGCGTGAAGTGAGGAGCAGTTCGATGCCCCATAGCATGCGCTCATTCACGGCCGCGCCTCTCGTCTCGGCGGCAGGTCCGCCGTTTTCTCATCCCACATCGGTCCCAACTTCCTCAGCTGCCGAGTGTTATCTCGCGGGGCCTTTGCTGCGGCGCACCCATTTCTGGACCTGTTCGCGATTTGTGTCTACGCCCGAGGACGGGTACAGTCCCTCGGTTTCGCTGTGGCTCCCATCCTTTCATTCCCCTAACCCCAGACGCTCACGAGGATCCGCGAGGATCCTCTTCCTTTGTCCGGCGGGCCCCGCGGGGGAGCCCGGACCGCCGGTGGAGAGAGAAATCATGAAGACCAGCGGCCTCGATCCCGAATCCCTCGAGATGACCCTCCAGAGCCTTCGCGACTTCGCGGAGCAGAAGCTCCCCGTCGCGAGGCTCCTGCAGCTCGACCACGACGACGAGTTTCCGGAGGACGCCATCCGCGAGATGTGCAACCCGGGCACCCTCGGGGTCCAGCTCGTGTTCATCCAGGAGGCGTACGGCGGCTTCGGCGGAAGCGCCTGGGACGTCTACCGAACCTGCGAGCTCGTCGCGGCGATCGACCTCGGGGTGGCGACCGGAGTCCTCGCGACGTTCCTCGGATCCGATCCGATTTCCTTCGGCGGCACCGAGGAGCAGAAGAAGCTCTGGCTGGGCCGGATCGCCGAGGAGGGGATCCTCTTCGCCTACGGGGCGACCGAGCCCGCCGCCGGGAGCGACCTCGGGGCGCTGAAGACGACGGCGACGCCCGTCGTCGAGGACGGGAAGGTCACCGGCTACCGGCTCAACGGCGCCAAGCAGTGGATCAGCAACGGCGGCTACGCCGACGTCTATACGATCCTCGCGAACGCCCCGGCCGGCCCCACGTGGTTCATCCTGGAGAAGGGGACCGAGGGCTTCACCCACGGCAAGCCGGAAGACAAGCACGGCATCCGCGCCTCGAACACGGCGGCCCTATCGCTGTCGGACGTCTGGGTGCCCGTCGAGAACCTCGTGGGCGGTGTCGAGGGGCAGGGCCTCCTCCAGGCCCAGCTCGTCTTCGGCTACACCCGCCTCATGGTCGCCGCCTTCGGGCTCGGCGCCGGCTGGGCCGCCGTCGACCGCGCCATCCCGTATTCGAAGGAGAGGCTCCAGGGCGGCAGCCCCCTCTCCGAGAAGCAGGGCTACACCCACAAGCTCATCGTCCCGCACGCCGTGAGGCTCGAGGCGGGGCGCGCCTACATCGAGGAGACGGCCGAGCGGCTCGACTCGGGCGAGGAGATGCTGAACACCGAGGGGGCGATTGCGAAGTACCTCGCCACCGAGGCGGGCGTCGCGGCGGCCGACGCCGCCATCCAGGCGCTCGGCGGCTACGGCTACACCCGCGAGTACATGGTCGAGAAGATCCGGCGCGACGTCCGCATCACGACGATCTACGAGGGGACCTCGGAGATCATGGAGATGACGATCGCCCGGGACCGCTGGCAGCAGCACCTGAAGACGCGAGGCCAGCACTACCACGACAAGGCGCGCGAGATGGAGGCCCTCGAGGCCTCCTCGCCCGGCTGCGGGGCCCGCTTCGCCGCTCTCGCGCTCCACTCCCTCGCCGAGGTCCTCGAGCGCTTCCGCGCCCAGAGGCTCACGCGGCACCAGCACATCCTGTTCCGCGCGGGGCGAATCGTCGCCGTGGCGGAAGGGGCGATGGTCCTGGCGAAGCGCGCCGCACGCGCCGCCAGGGGAGAGCTTTCCGAGAAGGCCGACCGCCGGTTCGACGCGGCGGGGCTCGCGGCCGTCAGTCGCGCGAACGCGCGCGAAGCGGCTCTCGAGGTAGCGCAGGAGGGCCTCCGGTGGGCCGTGGGCGCCGACGGCGTCCCCGCCCCGGAGCTCGCCGCGTTCATCGCGGCGGTCCGCTTCCAGGAAATCCTCGGGGCCCAGGCCGGCCTGATCGCCGATCTCGACCTCGTCGCCGACGCCCTCTACGGGCGCACGCCCGCCCCGCGGGCCTGAGAGAGAAGGACGACCCAATGGATGACACGTCCCACCGCGCCGTCGCCGTCGTCGGCGTCGGCGCGATCATGCCCGGCGCCCCCACCGCCTCCGCCTTCTGGGAGAACGTGACGAAGGGGGTCTACGGAATCTCCGAGGTCGACCCGAAGCGCTGGGACCCCGCGCTCTACTACGACGCCGATCCGAGAGCGCCGCTCAAGAGCTACACGAAGATCGGCGGCTGGGTCCGCGAGTTCCCGTGGGAGCCGGTGAAGTGGAAGCT
>CALBDV010000630.1 GCA_937927565.1 uncultured Holophagales bacterium | reverse complement strand
CCCGAGGAGACCGTGACCGCGCCGGTGCAGGAACAGGCTCCCCGGAACGGGAGCGCCGTGGGCGCGGCGCCATCGTTGAGCATTCAGCAGTTCGCGCAGATCGCGGACGTAAACATCGAGTTCGGGGACTTGACGGTCCTCGTCGGGGCGCAAGGCACCGGTAAGAGCATCGCCCTGGAGTGGCTCAAGACAGCCGTGGACGGGAAACAGCTCGTCACGGAGCTCGAGAGGGCGGGGCAGACCTCGCGTGACCCGAAGGGCCTGATCGACCTGATCTTCGGGGTCGGGATGGCGTCGGCCTACAGGGCAGAGACCTCCGTCCGGTTCAACGGGAAGTTGGTCACCCTCACAGGGATCAAGAAGATCGGCGATGGCGCAGAGAGGGTGTTCTTCATCCCGGCGCATCGGTCGATGCTCATCAGCGACGGATGGGCTGCGCCTTTTCAGAAGCTGACGGCGGACACTCCGGTCGTGGCACGACTTTTCAGCCAGAACCTCTACGACAGGTTCAGCAGTCGCCAGACCGGTCCGCTGTTCCCGCTGAATAAGGTGCTGAAGAAGGCCTATCGCGACCTTATCGACGGGGCCGTCTTCCATGGCGGTACCGTCGCCATTGAAGAGCGCGAACACGCGAAACGGCTCCGCCTCACACACGGGGACTCCGCACTCCCCTTCATGACCTGGACAGCTGGGCAGCGCGAGTTCACGCCGCTTCTGCTGGGCCTCTATCACCTCCTCCCTCCGCGGAGAATCCTCAAGCAGCCACACATCGAGTGGGTCGTGATCGAGGAGCCGGAGATGGGGCTGCATCCGCAGGCCCTGACGGTCTTCGTCCTGCTCGTCCTCGACCTCCTCTGGCGCGGCTATCGCGTCGTCCTCTCGACTCACTCGCCGGTCGTCCTGACGGCGATCTGGATGCTCCGCCGGCTGAAGGAGAACGGGGCCTCGTGGAGGCTCGTCTGCGACGCCTTCGACGTGAAGCGGACGCAGGCCCTCCAGCTGGTCGCCGAGGCGGCCCTGCAGAAGAGCTACCGCGTATCCCTCCTCGAGTTCGGAGACGACGCCATGGTGCGGTCGAAGGACATCTCCTCGCTGGACCCGGACGCGGAGGACGAAGGGGAATCCGGCTGGGGAGGGCTCACGGCGTTCAGCTCGAGGTTTGGCGATGCCGTCCGGAAGTCGTTCAACGAGAGACGCGACGGATGAGGACTCCGGTCCGCGCGGCGCTCGAGCCGACGAGTGCCCTCGTGGAACAGGTGGAGGACGGCCTCGGCGCTCTCAAGCGGGACCATCGTGCGCACCTCGACGAGACTATCCGGGCCTCGTTCGGGGA
>CALBDV010000629.1 GCA_937927565.1 uncultured Holophagales bacterium | reverse complement strand
AACGGGTTCGACTTTAGCGACGAGGATCGGCCGGGAGCGCCCGAGAACGACTCCTCGCGCGAAACCGGGAGATACGGCCTCACGTCCATCGTCGATCGCTTCGGGACAACGGTTCTCGAGGTGAAGTACAAGGCGGAGTGTAGCGCGGCGCCCTGCCCCGCGGATGCGTGGAAGGTGGACCATGTTGAGCTCTCTAATCGAGATCCGATCGAAATCATTCAGTACCGTTGGGGCCTTTACACGAGCACGGCTGGAGCCTATGACGTCGTCACGAGTATTGACCTTCCCACCGTTGGTGGCGAACGGCTGACGGCCACCTTCAACTTCAGAGAGAACGGAACGGTCGCCCGGTCAGGATTCGATACCGGTCACCCGCCGTTTCCCTCGGACCCGCCGGGGCTGGATCTCCCCACCGGCCCCATATCAACGGAGCTTCCGTTCCTCGAGTCGGTCACGCAGGCCAACCAGAGCGCCACGTTGGCCAAGACGTATTCGTTCGAATATGACAGAAGCGGGTACGAAGACCTTGATGGGCTCTTAAAGACTCTGACCCTTCCAACGGGAGGCCAGGTCGCATACGAGTATCAGCGTATGACCGTCGGTTACCCTCGGCGATCCGGCACCGGCGGCACCTCTGTGCCGGAGGTAGGCCCCGTCGAGACGTGCTCGTCACCGGCTGAGCCGTACGTCCCTACGAGCGAGGACGCAGACCCATGCACCAAGCTTCAGTTGAGACTGGCATTCCTGGATAGGTCGCCAGCAGTGGTCAGTCGAACCCAGAAGGACCCGTTGGGCGGAGCCCCCGACTCCACGACTGAGTACAACCGTCTCCAGTTCGGCAGCGCCCTTGGGGCGGGGACTCCCATCAACCCTGACCGTGTCGTGAGACGGGTCATTGTCAAGCGATCCGACGGCAACGGCAGCAAGGTCGCGACCATGCATTTGTTCGCGGCTTCCAGGCTCGGCGATGAGGCGCTATCCGGCTTCGAACTCTCGCGCCGCTACTACGCGGACTGCAATACGGCAGGAACGCCGGTGCGAAGCTTCGTGCAGTGCTTCCCGGCCCCGCCTGACGCGAATCACACAACCGACCGCGTCTGCGGTGTCCTGGAGACGACGAG
>CALBDV010000628.1 GCA_937927565.1 uncultured Holophagales bacterium | reverse complement strand
CTCTTCCTCCTCCCGACGCTCCACCAGTCGGTGGAGTTCGCCGTCCTCGTCCGCCGCGCCTTCTTCGCGCTCCGGCCCACGGCGATCGCCGTCGAGCTTCCGCAGACGATCGAAGAGGCGTTCCGCAAGGCGGTCCTGAGGCTCCCGCTCCTCACCGTCGCCCTCTGGCCCGACGGCGACGAGACCGTCTACCTCCTCGTCGAGCCGCACGAGCCGATGACCGAGGCGGCGCGCCTCGCGCTCGAGAACGGCGTCTCGCTCCACCTCGTCGACCGCGACGACGGCTCGTACCCGTTCCGCCGCGAGGCGCTCCCGGATCCCTACGCGCTGACGAGGATCGGCGCGGGGCCGTTCGTGGCGGCGGTCCTGGACGCGTTTCCACCCTCGGACGACGACGCCGATCTCCTGCGCGAGCGGGCGATGGCCGTCCGCCTCGCGAGGCTCGTCGACGCGGGAGAGCGGGTCCTCTGGGTCGGCGGCGCCGCGCACGTCCGGGGGATCCTGCGGGCGCTCGAGGAGCCGCTCGCGGAGCCGTTCGGGCGCGTCCGGCGCGAGGGGGTCCGCATCGCCGCGCTCTCTCCCGAGTCGAGCCGCGAGGTGATGAGCGAGATCCCGTACGTTTCAGCCGCCTACGAGAGGGCGCGGTCGGCGGGTGGAGCGTTTGCATTCGACGCCCGGACCGACACGCTCCGCGTCGTCGACGGCCTCCTGCGCGAGGCGGCGGAGCGGTATCGGAAGAGCCGGGACGAAGAGGTCCCGCGTACGGCCTTCCGGGCCCTCAGCCAGTTCTCGCGCAACCTCGCCATTCTCGAGAACGTCCTGACCCCCGGCTTCTACGAGCTCGTCGTCGCGGCGCGTGGCGTCGTCGACGACGACTACGCCTGGGAGACCTTCGACCTGGGAGCGACGTGGCCCTGGCCCGACACGACCGCGAGCCTCCCCGTCGTGACCCTGAAGGGGGAAGACCTTCACCTCGAGGGCAGGCCGGTCCGGTTCCGCCGGCGATTCCCGGGCAAGGAGCGGCGCCTGCGCGACCTGCCGCTCCGGCGCCGGCCGAAGGAGCCGAAGCCGGGCGACTGGAAGAAGCTGAAGTTCGGCGACGGCATCTGCAGCCACCCTCCCGAGGACATCGCCGTCGAGCGCTTCGGCAACCGCCTTCGCCGCCGCGCGATCCGCCTCCTCTCGGAGGAGTCGCGGCGCGTCGCCCCGTTCACGACGAGCCTCCTCGACGGCATCGACGTGCGCGAGTCGCTCCGCCACCACCACGAGGGGCGCCTCTGGGTCTACGAGGAAGCGCGCGTCCGCGGCGGCGCAGGCTCCGTCGTCGTCATCTTCGACGAGGAGACGGAGAAGTACCCGTGGAAGACGACGTGGCTCGGCGAGCACGGGCAGGAGAGCGACATGGCTTTCTACGCCACGCCCCTCGGCGAAAGCGTCGTCGGCCCGGGCATCTCCGAGTGCACCTACGGGGGCTTCCTGATGACGATGCCTCCCGGCCGCCTCTACGACGTCTGGCGCGACCCGGACTACCGCGGCCCGTTCACGGGGGCGGAGGTCCTCCTCCTCGCCGCCCTCGACTACGCCCGCGAACTCCGCGTCGTCTATGCCGCGCCGAAGCCCCCGCGCCCGTTCCTGAAGCGCTTCGCCGCGCGCCTCGGCAAGCAGGTCGTCTACCTTCCCCTCGGGTCCCTCTCGTCGCTCTCCCTTAGGAAGCTCCGCCGCTTCCACGTCCTGGCGAATCGCGACGCCCGCGGGTGGGCGAAGGACTACATATAGCCGCGGCCCTGTAGGGAGGGGAGCCGCCGCAGGCGGCGCGGGGAGGGTCGTGGCGGCCCGCCCCGATCCAGTTCAGTTCACGCCACCGGGCGGCGTTGCGATGCACTCGGGCTTGACGCCGAGCTCGGCGAGGGCCCTTTCCCAGAGGCCGGCGACGTCGGCGGGAAAGGCGATGGCGGGGTCGTAGGGGAGGACGAGCCAGGAGCCCTCTTCCATCTCGTGCTCGAGCTGGCCCGGCCCCCAGCCGGAGTAGCCGAAGACGAGGAGGCCGCCGACCGGTCCGCCGTGGGGGACCGAGGCGAAGACGCGCGGCAGGACCGCCGGGGTCGCCGAGACGACGAGGCCGGGTGCCATGTCGATCGACTCGATCCCGTCGAACGTTTCGCGGTGGACGACGATGAGACCGGGCGTGGCGACCGGGCCGCCGATCCGCAGCGGGGTGTCCGGGTGAATCGTTCGCGATACCTCCTCGGGCAGGAGCGCGACCGCACCGCCGTCGACGAGCCGGTTCACGATCCAGCCGACCGCTCCCTCCTCGGAGTGGTGTCCCATCAGGACGACCGTCTTCTCGAAGTTGGGGTCCGAGAGGATCGGCGCCGCCAGCAGCAGGTAGGGCGGGGTCAGCGTTTCCACGGC
>CALBDV010000627.1 GCA_937927565.1 uncultured Holophagales bacterium | reverse complement strand
CGCCCTTCTCCTCGTCGCTCTCCTTGGCGAGGGGCGACGGCGTCCCCGCCTTCAGGGTGGCGACGTAGATGGCGCGCGTCACGCGGACGTCCTGGTTGTTCAGCGAGAACCAGTTCCGGGCCGGGCCCGCGTCGGTGGAGGCGAGGAACCAGATGAGCTTGCCGCCCTTGTCGAAGACCGGATCGGAGACGTCGGAGAGTCCGTCGGTCATCGGGTACGACTTCTGTGAGGCGACGTCGTAGACGTGGAGCGTCTGGAAGTAGGTCGGCCCCGCGAGCGTGTAGGCGACCCAGCGGGAGTCGGGCGACCAGCTCGGCTTCAGCGTTTTCTGCGGGGCGTAGAGCCGCTCGGAGGCGACCTTCGTCGCCTTGCCGGTCGGGAGGTCGACGACCCAGAGCGTCCAGGAGTTGTCGGTGAGGGCGATCTTCTTCGAATCGGGTGCCCAGGCGAGCCGGTCGTAGAAGCCGGAGCCGGGGACCTTGATCCGGCGCGACGTCCCCTTGCCGTCCTGCGGGGCGACGACGAGCTCGTACTCGCCGCTCTCGTCGGAGACGTAAGCGATCTCCTTGCCGTCGGGCGACCAGACCGGCCCTCGCTCGTGCGCGCCCGGCGTCGCGGTCAGGTATCGCGGGTCGCCCTTCTCGGCCGGTACCGTGACGATCTCGCCGCGGAACTCGAGGGCGACCCGGGCACCCGAGGGGGAGAGCGACGCGTCGCGGACCCACTTCGCCCCCTTCGCCCAGCGGGGGCGCGTCTCGAGAAGGTCGGCGTTCACGCTGATCGGGAGTGTCGAAGCCTTCTTCGTGGCCGGGTCGAGGAGGTGCAGGAGCCCGGCCTGCTCGTAGACGATCTTCCCGCTCGAGGCAGCGGCGTTGAGGACGGGGAAGTCGGCGTGGGACGTGACCTTCGCGAGCGACTTCGCCTTCGCGTCGAAGGCGTAGACGTTGAACTCTCCGTCGCGGTCCGAAGTGAGGTAGAGCGTCTCTCCGATCCAGGCGGGGGTGAGGTCGTTGCAGCGTCCCTCGGGCTGCGGGACCTTCACGACGGCGTGCGTCGCGACGTCGTAGAGCCAGATCCGCGAGACGGTGCCGCCGCGGTAGCGCTTCCACTGGAGGTGCATCGGGCGGTTCGGCGTGTAGGCGATCGTCTTTCCGTCGGGCGAGAAGACGGCCCGCGCCGCGTGCGGGATCGGGAGCTTCGTCTCGAGGCCGCCCTCCACCGGTACCGTGTAGAGCTGGTCGTGGCGGTTGTTGAACGCCTCGCGCGGGGAGGCGAAGAGGACGGCCTTGCCGTCCGGCGTGAAGCCCTGGACGGTGTCGCGCGACGGGTGCCACGTGAGGCGTTTCGGCACGCCGCCGGTCGCGGGGACGACGAAGACGTCGAGGTTGCCGTCCAGCTCGCCCGTAAAGGCCAGGAGCGAGCCGTCGGGGCTGAAGGCGGGGCTCGTCTTCGTTCCCGGGCCGGAGGTGATCCGCTGGACGGAGCTACCGTCGAGGCGGCTCGTCCAGAGGTCGTTGCCGTAGACGAAGGCGACGCGGTCGGCCGAGAGGGCCGGCTGCGTCAGCATCTTCGTGGGCCCGGCAGGGGCGGCGTCGGCCGCGTGGGACGCGACGAGGATCGAGAAGGCGACGAGGACGGAGGGCGCGGCGGAGCGGAAGCGCATGCGATCCCTTTCCGGCCGCGGGCAGTCGCGGCCGGAGCAGATCATAGGCGGCAAGGCCCTCGAGGGGTGCGGGCGTGCCGGCCGGGTCAGATGGAGAGGCCCGCCGCCGTCGACCGGGATGCGTCTCCGCCCGCCGGACAGCGGCCGCGCAGCGCCGAAGGAGTGGCGGTGGCTCCCGAGACCGGGCAGCGGACCGGTCCGTTCACCGTCGTACAGGGAAGAGAAGCCGGTGCTCCCGTGAGCGACATCGCGCCCGTCGCGGGACAGCGAATCGGCGCGGACTCTCGTGCGGAAAGGGCCTCGAAGGAGAACGTCACCAGGGCGACGACGGAGGCGCCGAGGAGCCAGGAAACGAGGAGGGATCGGCTGGGTTTCATGGCAGGTTTGACCTCGCGTCTTCTACGGACGTCCGGCCCGGGCGGATGGGTCCCGGTGCCGAAGCTCCTGAAGCGCGCCTCGGCGGTACCTTGCCGGTACAGTACAGGGGATGACGCTCCTGGCCCTGGGGCTGACTGCGGCTGCGATGACCTGTTTCGCGGCGAACTCCCTGCTCTGCCGCGCGGCCCTCGATCGGGGTCTCGCCGATGCCGCCAGCTTCACGAGCATCCGGCTCCTCTCCGGTGCGATCGTGCTCGGGCTCCTCGTCCGCGTCTCCGGACGGACGACTTCGGGGACCCGCGACCTTCGGGCCGCATCGTCCCTCTTCGTTTATGCGCTGGCGTTTTCCCTGGCCTACACGCGGATCCCGGCGGCGCTGGGGGCGCTTCTCCTCTTCGGAGCGGTCCAGGTCACGATGGTCGGCCGCGGGATCGTCGCCGGAGAACGGCCGGGAGCCTCGGAGTGGGCCGGGATCGTGCTCTCGCTCGGCGGCCTCGTCGTTCTCACGCTCCCGGGTCTCCGGCAAGGCGACCTCGCCGGGTCGATGCTGATGATCGGCGCCGGCATCGCCTGGGGCGTCTACTCGCTCCTCGGCCGGGCGAGCCGGAGCGACCCGCTCGCGGCGACGGCAACCCATTTCGCGTACGCCGTGCCGCTGGCACTCGTTGCGAGCCTGGTCGCGGCCCGCCTCGGCGCGCCGCATCTCTCCGCATCGGGGCTCGGCCTCGCAGTGGCGTCGGGCGCGCTTGCGTCCGGAGGCGGCTACGCAATCTGGTACGCGGCGCTGCGCGACCTCTCGACGACGCGGGCTGCTCTCGTCCAGCTGTCCGTCCCGCCGCTGGCTGCGCTCGGGGGTGTCCTCTTCCTCGGCGAGGACGTCACGCTCCGGCTGGTCCTGTCGGCGGCGGCTATCCTGGGAGGGATCGCGCTGGCGGTCATGAACCGGAGGGCGCAGGGCGGCGGCCGGAATGGAGATTGAGAACCTGGCCCCGGTCTCACGCCCTGCGCAATCCGGGCTCCGGCCGAACGGGTCAGGCCCTCGAGCGCGCTTTCGCACCTTGCTGCGACTACGATTCGTCCGTGCGGGGTGAGATCGAAGACGGGGCCGGTGTCGGGCGTGAAGGGGCTGGAGGGTCCTTCGCCGGGTTCGGCCCATCGATGCCTCCCGTGGCTGCTCGTGGCGGGCGCGTCGAGGTCCGGTCCCTTCCGGACGGGGAAGAGATCGTCCTCCGCCCGACGG
>CALBDV010000626.1 GCA_937927565.1 uncultured Holophagales bacterium | reverse complement strand
TTCCCATTCCGAACACGGCAGTTAAGCCCTTCAGAGCCCATGGTACTGCACGGGTAACTGTGTGGGAGAGTAGGACGCCGCCGGGAATTTATGAATCGCCCGGGCCAAAAGCCCGGGCGTTTCTCTTTTTGGGCCGAGTCCGCGGGCCGGGAAGGGAAACCAATACAATCGGCACGATGACCGTCGACCCTCGGGAAGAGAAGACCGCCCGTGCCGTCGCGCTCCGGGGAGCCGCCGTCGGCCTGCTCCTCGCGGCCGCTCTCCTCGGACCGGCCCTCGTCTCCGGCGGCGTTCCCGCGCGAGGGGACCTTCCCGACTTCTTCTGGCCGATGAAGGCCTACACCGCCGAGCGCTGGGCCGGCCACGAGATTCCCCTCTGGAATCCTCTCTCGGGTGGCGGAGAGCCCTGGCTCGCCCAGCTCCAGAGCGGCGCCCTCTATCCCGGCGACCTCCCGTTCCTCCTGGGCTGGAGAGAAGGAGCCCTGGCCGGCATCGCCCTCCACCTCGCCCTCGCAGCCGGGGGGATGGCGTTCTGGCTCTGGCAGCTGGGCGGCTCGCGCCCGGCGGCGCTGGTGGCCGGCGGGCTCTACGCCGGGGGAGGGGCCTTCCTGTCCCTGGTCCCCGTCTACAACAACGCCTGCACCGCCGCGTGGCTCCCGTGGCTCTTCGCAGGGGCGCGCCGAATCGTCGTCGGCCGTTCCCGGGGAGGGGGATTCGCGATCGCCGTCGCCGGAGCGTTCCTCGCCGGAGAACCGGCGATCGCGGCCGTGGGAACCGGCGCCGCGATCGCGCTCGCTCTCTTCGCGGGCGCCGAGGGAGAGGCGCCGGAGGCTTCGACGGGCCACAGGAGAGCTGCGGGACGAGTCTCGCTGGCGCTGCTGGCGGGGCTCGGGGTCGCGGGCGCCGCGCTCCTTCCGTTCGCAGCGTATCTGCAGAGCTCCGAGCGTCGGACCCGGACGACGCCCGAGGAAGCGGTGGCCCGCTCCGTCGGTCCCTCGGATCTCGCCGACCTCGTCGCGGCGCCCCGGCCGGAAGCGACCCGGCTCTCGTCGCCGGGCCGCGGCGGGTACCTCGTCACCCTCGCGCTCGGTCCGCTCCCGCTCCTTCTCGCCGCGGGCGCAGGAGCCGGCCTGCCGGGCCGGCGCCGGCTCCTGGCCGGGCTCGCACTCCTCGCCGCCGCAGGGGCGCTGCTCTCCCTGGGCGCTTCCGGGCTTCTCGTCCCGCTGCTCTTCGAATCGGGTCCCTTCCGCGGCCTTCGCTTCCCGGCGCGCTGGATCATCCTCCCTCACCTCGCGCTCGCCCTCGCGGCAGGGGCGGGTCTCGATGGCTGGCTCTGGGGGCGTTTCCGAAAGGGCGCGTCGCAGGTGCCGGACGACGCGGACGGTGAAGAAGCTCGAGAGGCCTCGGCTCGCAGAAGGGGCGCTTTCGTTTCGCTCGCGGCCGGACTCGCCGTCTTCCTGGTTCTCGCTGCTCTCGCGTGGTTCCGTCCCGAGGCCCGCGCGGCTCGGGACCCGGGCCGGACCGCGGCGGGGGCCGCAGCGGCGGTGCTCGGCATCGTCGCGATCGCCGTCGCGGCACGCCGCACTTCCGCCGCGACGGGCGGGGCCGCCACCTTCGTCGCCGTCCTTGCGCTCGTTCCGCTGCCCTGGCTCGCGGGCGAGGCGCTGGCGTCGGTTCCGGCGGCGGCGGTCTTCTCCGCACCCCGGGTCCTCGCGGGCCTGGCGACGGGTCCCGAGGCCGGGCGCGTCTTCGCGCCCGCCGGTCAGGACCGGACCCTCGCGCTCCGCTGGAAATACGCAGAGGGCGCGGCCTGGGGGGAGGAAACCGTCCGACGCGCCGCCCTGGCGCTCGCCGGCTATGCGAACCTCTTCCACGGCGTCGCGAGCGTGAGTACGGCTTCGCCGATCGGTGATCCGCGTGCCGAGCGCCTGGTCGGCGCCGCCCTCGCCGGGGCCGACGCGGTCCGCGTCCTGGGGCTCCTGAATACGCGCCACGTTCTCTCCCCCTTTCCTGCAAACGCCCCGGGCTTTCGTCCGGCCGGCGAGGACGAAGGCCTCCGCCGATACGACGTGCAGGGCGCCTTCGGGCGGGCGTTCCTCCCGCTCGACGCGCGCGTCGCGACCGACGACGAGGCGTTCGAGGCCCTGAGAACGCCGGGGTTCGACCCCGGGCGAACCGCACTCGTCGCCCCCCTTCCGGATGGGATCCGCCTCCCCCGGCCCCGGACGTCGGGGAGCTGGGCGGCCGCTCGCTTCCTCTCCGACGAACCCGAGCGTGCCGTGCTCTCGACGTCGGCCTCGGACGCGTCCCTCCTCGTTCTGACCCGAACCTGGGACCCGGGCTGGAGCGCGAAGATCGACGGCGTCCCGGTGCCGCTCCTGCGTGCGCACCTCGCCCTCCTCGCACTGGTCCTGCCCCCGGGCGAGCACCGCGTCGAGCTCGCCTATCGGCCCGCCTCCTTCCGTATCGGCGTCTGGCTCTCGGCCGCGGGTCTCCTCGGCCTCCTCGCGCTTTCGCTGGCGGGTCCTCCCGGAGGGCGCGGGCGATGAAGCCGGAAGACGTCCTCGTCCTTCCGTTCGTCTTCGCGCTCGGGGCCATCCTCGGCTCCTTCGCGAACGTCTGCATTCACCGGCTCCCGAAGGGCGCGTCCGTCGTCTCCCCGCGCTCCCGCTGCCCGGCCTGCCTGACGCCGATCGCCGCCCGCGACAACGTCCCCGTCCTCTCGTGGCTCCTCCTGCGGGGCCGCTGCCGCGCATGCCGGGCGCCGATCTCGCCCCGGTACCCGCTCGTCGAAGCGCTTGTCGGGGCCATCTTCTTCGCAGCCGCCTTCCTCCACGGCCTCGGGCCGGTGGCGCTCGCGGGGGCGCTGCTGGCGACGGCGGCCGTCATCCTGGCGGCGACCGACCTCGAGGCGCGAGTGCTGCCGGACGAGATCACCTTCGGCGTACTCGCACTCGGCCTCGCCCTGGCAGCCTGGCGAGACCTGCCCGTCGTCCGGACCGAAGGCCTCGAGGCCTTCGGGGAGCACTTCTTCCCGTCCCTCGCGGGGGCGATCTTCGGGGCTGTGGTGGTCTGGGGCGTCGGTGCCGCCTACCGCGCCGTTCGCGGGGCGGAAGGAATGGGGATGGGAGACGTGAAGATGATCGCCATGATCGGCGCCTTCGTCGGCCCCGGCGGCGTCCTCCTCACGCTCTTCGCAGCCTCGGTCGCCGGCACCGTCATCGCAGGTCTCCCAGCGCTCCTGCGCACACTCTCGTGGCGGTCGGCGTTCGAACGGGCACGTTCGTCGGCCACGTGCGCGAGAGAGGAAGCGGTCCGTCGCGGCCTCCTCGTCGGCGGCGACGGCCGGATCGCCGGCGCGGGTCCGAGATGGAAGGAGATTCCAGGCTCACCCTCCGAAGGGGACCCCCTCTCTCCGGCCGGCCCGGTGGCGCGTCCCGTCGCCGCCTTCGCTCGTCTGGCCCTCCGGCGGGCCGCGACCGGGAAGTCCACCTCGTTCGGACGGCTCGCCGTCGAGGACGAGACCGGCGAGTTCTTCAGGGTCCTGGCGGCGAGAGGGGAGGCGGTGCCAGGCGGGCTGCTCGTCCTGCTCTCTCGCGTCGACGTCCCGTTCGGCGTATTCCTCGCGGTGGCCTCGGTCGTCGTGTGGCAATGGGGTGGTCCGGCCCTCGACGTCCTCGGGGGCGGGCTTCGTTTCCCGGGAAGAGGGCTCCTGCCGTGACCGCCGGCAAGCCGAGGCCTCCGGTCCAGGCCTGGATTCTCGAGGTGCGGCGTTTCGTCGTCGGGGGACTCGTCTTCGTCCTCTTCCTCGCGGGGGCCTCGCTTCTCGGAATCCGGTCCGCGACGGCGTGGGCGCTCCGGCAGAACGAGCTGAGACTGGAGGCGGAAGTCAGGGCTGTCGCCGATGCGTCGGTCCGGCCGGGACAGCCGTCCGTCGCGATCGGTACGGACCCGAGGGTGATCGAGCTTCTCCGCGCGCACCAGGTCGTCCAGGCCGCCGTCTTCGACTCGGCTGGCACGCTCCTGTCCCAGGCGGGGTTCTTGCCGGAGGCGACTCTGGTGCCCATCCGGCTCTCGGAGAAGGAGATACCGAAGGGGCGCGACCCTGTCCTCACCCGAACCACTTCCGATGCGGGGCCAGCCATCGCGGCCACGCTCAAAGTCGACGACGGGGCCCGGATTCTCCGGGTCCTCTACGACGCCTCGTCGGTGGTGGCTGCCGAGCGGATGGTCACCGTCTTCACCTTCGCGATCCCGGCCGGCGCCCTGTTCCTGGCGCTTCTCGTCGCTCCTCTCCTGAAGCGGCTCCTCGGCCCGCTCGAGGCCCTCGCCGAGACCGCCCGCGGGGCCGAAGGCCTCGTCGGGGAAGAGTCGAGCCCCGAAGGACCCAAGGCAGCCCTGGCCACGTTCCGGCGCACGGTGGACGAGCTCCGGCGCCGGACCGGCGAGCTGGAGGAGATGCGCCGGAGCGCGGAGGCTCGCGCCGACGCCCTCGCCGTCACCTCGCAGACGCTCGTCCGGTCGCACCCGGGCGGCCTCCTCGTCGTGGAGGCCGCCGGCCGCCTCGCAGAGGCGAATCCGGCGGCCCGCGAGCTCCTCGGCCTTCCCGATTCCCCCCTCGGCCGGTCAGCGGCCGAGGCGCTCGCCGAGTGGCCGCCGGTCGCCGACGCGGTCGCCCGCGCCCTCACGGGCGAACCGACCCTGGGTCGCGAGGCGATGCGGGGAGACTCCACCTCGGGGCGGCAGGTGGCGGTGACGGCCGTGCCCGTCGTCGACGCCGCCGGAACCCTCCTGGGGGCGCTGGTGTTCCTCGAAGACCGGACAGCCGTGAAGAAGCTGGAGCGGGAGCTCTCGTTCCGGCGCGAGCTGGCCTCCCTCGGCGAGATGTCCGCCGGCATCGCCCACGAGTTCCGCAACGCCACCGCGGCCATCCTGGGCTACGCACGTCTCGCGGCGACGGCGGACGACCCGGAGTCGCGCCAGCGGCACCTCGGCCGCATCCGGGCCGAGGCCGAGCACGTCGCGCGCGTCACGGGGGATTTCCTCCTCTTCGCGCGGCCCGAGCGCCTTCAGGTGGCGCCGGTCGACCTGGCCGGCCTCGTCGACGAGGTCGTCGCCGAGGGGCGCGCCACCCGACCGACGGCTGTGTTCTCCGTCGAGGGCGACCTTCCGGTCCGGCCTGCCGACGCGGCCCTCCTGCGTCGGGCCCTCGTGAACCTCGTCCGAAACGCCGCCGAGGCGGCGGGAGAGGACGGCCGGATCCTCGTCCGCGGCGAGAGCACGCCGGACGCCGCGTTCGTCCTCACGGTGGAAGACAGCGGCCCCGGGATCGCTCCCGAGGCCGTGCCGAAGCTCTTCGTCCCCTTCTCCTCGACGAAGGCCGACGGAACGGGCCTGGGACTCTCGCTCGTGGCGAAGATCGTCTCGCTCCACGGCGCGAGCGTGACGGCAGGCCGCTCGGAGGCCCTCGGCGGAGCCTCGTTCCGGATCGCCTTCCCGCCGGGCGCCCCGTCCGGCCGCTGAACGAAGGCGCCCCGCAGAGGGAAGGGCCTACTGGATCTCGCCGGACCGCCGCTTCTCGACGAGCGACTTGAAGTACTCCTTGTCGACCGCCTTGTCCGTGGCCTCGTCGGCCTCGACCAGGTCCTGGAAGACGAGCTCGGCCAGGTACTGGTCCATCCCGACCATCCCGTGGGAGCGGCCGGTCTGGATCAGCGACGAGATCGTCGCGGTCTTCCCTTCGCGGATCGCGTTCGCCAGGGCCGCGGACCCGCGCAGGACCTCGAACGCGGGGACTCGCCCGCCCCCCTTCTTTCGGAGGAGGAGCTGGGCGACGACCGCCTTGAGGACCTCGGACAGGACGATTCTCACCTGCTCCTGCTCGTCCGGCGGGAATCCGTCGATCAGGCGGTCGACCGCCTTTGCGGCGGAGTTCGTGTGGAGGGTGCCGAAGACGAGGAGTCCGGTCTCGGCGGCGTGGAGCGCCATCCGCATCGTCTCGAGATCGCGCAGCTCTCCCACCAGGATCGCGTCGGGGTCCTCCCGGAGCGCGGCCTTCAGGGCGGCCGTGAAGGTCGGGGTGTCGGGCCCGAGCTCGCGGTGGGTGATGATCGACGACTTCGAGACGTGGACGAACTCGACCGGGTCCTCGATCGTGACGATGTGGTACGCCTTCGTCTGGTTGATCCGGTCGATGAGGGCGGCGAGAGTCGTCGACTTCCCCGATCCGGTCGGTCCGGTGACGAGGACGAGGCCCCGCATCGTCCGGCCGACGGCAGCGACCTGCTCGGGGAGTCCGAGGTCCTCCACGGTCAGGACGCGAGGGGGGATCATTCGGAGAACGGCGGCGGGGCCGTGCTCCTGCCGGAAGAGGTTCACGCGGAAGCGGGCCTTCTCGCCCATCGAGTAGGCGAAGTCGCCGTCGCCGGTCTTCGACCACTCCTCCCAGGCCCACGGGGGGGTGATGGGGTGAAGGAGGTTCTCGAAGTCCTCCTCGCGGATCGACCGCCACCTGAGGTGCGTCAGGTCCCCGTCGACGCGGATCATCGGCGGCGAGCCGCAGGCGAGGTGGAGGTCGG
>CALBDV010000625.1 GCA_937927565.1 uncultured Holophagales bacterium | reverse complement strand
GGCGGGAAGACGCCCTGCAGGGCGATGTTGAAGTAGAAGGTCAGGTAGGGCTGCAGGTTGTTGTGCGGCGCGTCGCCGCCGGCTGGGGTGAGTGCTTCGGGGGCCATCGAAACGAGGCTCGCCGCCGCGGCGTAAGCGGTCGCGTTGGCGGATTTCGCGAGTGACCGGTTCGCGGAAGGTGAATTCAGCTCACCGAGGTCGAGGTCGTGCGCTCGCAGGGCGTGAGCATGCGAAGGGATCTCCGACTCCAGCAGCGTTACGGTTTCCGTCCCGCCCGTCTCGCCGAGGTCGTGCAGCGAGAGCCCAGGTCCCTGCCCGGGGTGCATCGGTGCTCGTCCTTGCAGGTCGGGGAGGGCGAAGTTCGACTTGCCGTTTCCGCCATAGGTGGTTCCGAGAAGCGAAAACAGCGCGGTGTTCTGCGAAAGGGGAAGGAGCTGCCCGTCGCACCATGCCCAGCCGCTGGGAGCGAAGTTGAACGGGAAGATCCGGATCTCGGCGACGAAGGGATCGGCCATCGGCTTCTCCTGGTGGCTCTCTGCGGATCAGGTCGGGGACGGGAAGATCCCGAACAGGCTGATGATGAAGTCGACGCAGAGGTACGGCTGGAAGTTCGTGTGGGGCTGGCTGCCTCCGACCGGCGTGACCGCCTGCGGCGACATGTTCGTGTCCGTGGTGTCCTGGATGTACAGGAGCGCACTCCCGGTCTGGCCGACGACCTTGCCCTGCGGGCTCGTGTCCTGGCTCACGTTCGTCGAGCCCAGGAACGCGTGAGAATGCGCCGGGATCTGGTTGACGGTGAGAGTGATCTCCTCCGCCCCGCCCGTTTCGGCGAGGATGAACCCGTTGCCCTGGTGAAGCGGGATCCGGCCACGCAGGTCCGGGAGGGCGAACGTGCTCTGTCCGTCCCCGCCATATGTCGTCCCGATGAGCTGGAAGAGCGTTTCGTTCTCGGAGATCGGCAGGAGCTGGCCTTCGCAGAACATCCAGCCCGCGGGCGCGAAGTTCCCCGCGAACATCCGGATCTCGCCGACGTAGGGTTGCGCCATAGTCGTCTCCTCAGGTCGGGCTCGGAAAGATGCCCTGTAGGGCGATGCAGAACGAGAGGGTCAGGAACGGCTGCATGTTCAGGTGCGCCTGGCTGCCCCCGACGTTCATGATCGTCGTGGGGCTCAGCGCCGTCAGCGCTGAAGGGTCCGTGTAGGCGCGCCCGGGGACCGTCGCGAGGACGTTCCCCGACGCGTCCTGAACCGAGCCCGTCGCGCTGCTGGCCTGGAGGACATGAGTGTGCGTCGGGACCTCGGCGATCGAAAGCGTGTGCGCCTGCTCCCCGCTCTGTTCGCCAAGCGTGTGCCCGCTCCCGACGTGGATCGGGACTCGGCCCCGGAGGTCCGGCAGGGCGAAGTTCACCCGGCCGTCCCCGCCGAACGTCGTCCCGAGAAGCGAGAAGAGCGCCTGGTTCTGGTTGATCGGAAGGAGCTGGCCGTTGCAGAGCGCCCAGCCCTTGGGGGCGAAGACGAAGCTCATGACCCTGATTTCGGACAGGAATGGTTCAGCCATGTCGTCCCTCCGTATGGACGGGGTCGGTCAGGGGATCGCCGGCTGCGCGCAAGCGGCGCCTCCGGCGAAGCCGGTCGAGTCGAACGTTGCCGTCGGTGTGGAAACGACCGTGTTCCTTCCCGAGAGGTAGGTGACGACCGCCGCGGTATCGGTCGCCGCTCCCCCGTAGCCCGGGAGGCGGACCGTCCCGTTGTTGCGCTGGCGGACCCGGATGTCGCCGGCGGCCATCCCGCCTCCGAGCGAGTGGGTGAACGTGTTCCTGAGCGCCCCGGCGCCGCCCATGTCGAAGCAGAGGGAAGCGCCGTCGCCCGCGGGCGACGTGATCGCCGACTGCGCGAGGATGCCGGCGACCGCGTTGCCAGTCCCGTCGAGCTGGATGTCGATGGCGTTCCCAGTGATCGTCGACTCGATGCTGCCGTTCCCGTCCTGGCCCGCCTGCAGCAGGATCGCGCGCTGGGTCCCCGCGTAGTTGATCGTGTTGTTCTGGATCGCCGTGCGGAGGGCCCCGCCGCCGGCCTGGAAAACCATGATCGCGTCGGTCGGTCGCCCGTTCGCCACCGTGATCACGTTGTTCCGAACGGCCCCCTCGAGCGTCCCGCCCGTCGAGAACGCGGCCTTCAGGAGCGTGATCGCGAGGAAGTCCTGCCCGCTGATGTTCGGGTTGTCGTGGATGTCGTACTGGGCGTTCGCGGTCTGTCCCGCGCTGACCTGGATCCCGTCGTTGTTGTTCGTGATGGTCGACGACCCGACGTCGATGCTCAGGGTCGCGGTGTCGTAGGTGTCGGCGACGATTCCGCCGCTGAAGTTGTTATTCACGGTCGTCCCGGTGACGGTAATCGTCGTGTTCGAGGTCCCGCGGATGCCGAAGAGGAGGCCGCTCCCGAGGACTCCGGTGTTGAAGGCCCCTGCCGTGATGCCGATGCTGGAGGTGCCGGAGAGGTTCTGGATGTTCACGTTGTCGTCGCCGCTGCCCGTGATCGATGTGTTCGAGATGACGTTCGTCCCGAGGAGGTTCGTGACGTGCAGGCCGTCCTCGTCGGCGCCATTCCCGAGCCCCGACAGCGTGCTGTTGCTCAGGGTGAGAGAGGTCGTGTCGAGCGCGACAATGCCCTGCTGCGTGCTCCCGCTGATGGACAGGTTGTCGAGGACGACGGTGGTCGCCGACTGGAGGTAGATCGGCCCGTTGCAGCCGGTGTTGGCGCCGGCGACCGCGGCGCTTCCGCATGGCGCGCCCGCCACCGTGGCGTTGTTCGTGAAGTTCATGTGGACGAGGCTCGCGTTCGACGTGCTGATGAGCTCCGCGCCACGCTGGGTGCAGTTCTGGATCGTGCCGCCGGACCCGGCGCTTCCCGTCCCCTTCACCTTCAGGCCGCCGGACGACCCGGTCGTGTTGAGCGAGATCCCCTTCGCGGCGCCGCTGGCCGTAATGCTCCGGAACTCGAGGTTGTTCGCGCCGATCGTCGTATTGGCGACGTTGAGCGCGGTCCCGGTCGTCGTCGTGAGCCTATTGACGAGCGCTCCCGTCGCGCCGGGGTTGCACGGATTCTCGTCGCAGACGTTGACGGTCCCGCCTCCCGTCGCGGTGAAGGCGGGTCCCCCGCCGGTGCTCAGGACGAGTCCGCCGCTGAACGTGATCGTGGCATTCGTGTTGTTCGTCAGGACGATTCCCGACCCGTCGCCGTCGTCGCCGTCGGTAATGGCCCCGGTGAAGGTCTTCGCCCCGCCGGTCGTGCTCGTGATCGCGACGAGTACGCCGACGTCGTCCGTGATCGTCCCGGCGTAGCTGACGTTCGCCGCACCGCCGCTGACGAGAAAGTCGGTTCCCGTCGCGTTGGTGATCGTGCCGCCCGACGCCGTGAAGGTCCCTCCGACGTTCGTCAGGCTGACACCGGTCGCGCCGCTGTTCGACGAGCTCACACTCGTGAAGAGCATCCCCGAAGCGCTCGCCGTCACGTCGGTGAGGACGACGGCCGCTGCGTTCGCGGCCGAAACCGTGACGTTGTTCTGGACGGTGATCCCCGTGATCGCCGCGACCTGGTCGTCCGTCAGGCCGGTCGAACCCGACGTCGAGATGTCGAGCGAACTGACCGTAACGCTGCTCCCGCCGAGGGTGACCGTTCCCGTGAGACTCGGCTTCGTCGTCGCCGCCGTGTTCTGGATCGCGATCCCGCCGACGAGCGGCAGCGCCGTTCCCTGGCCCCAGAGGGTCGTCGTCGCCTTCATCGTGATCGCGCCGGGCGTCGCCGTAGGCGACCCGCCGCTCTGGACGAAGACGACGTCCCCGACGGCATGAGGCGCACTCGCCGAGGCGAGGGTGTTGAAGGGACTATTCGACCGCCCGTCGCCCGCGCCAGCGGACCCGTTCACGTACCAGACGCGGTTCGACAGGCCGATCGTGATCGTCGCCGTGGCGCTCGCCGCCGTCGGGGTCCCGCCCGTGTTGCTCGTCGCCGTGTACGTGCAGACGTCGTTCCCGGTCGCTCCGATCGGGGGCGTGTAGACGAATCGGCCCGCCGCGTCGATGGTCATCGTCCCGCCGAGGCCGACGCAGGGAGAGACGACGCCGGTGACCGTTATGCCACCCGCGGGCGTGTCGTTCGCGACCGCCGTCGTCGCGCTCGCGACGGCCGGCGTCGTCGGGGGCCCCGATACACCGGTGACGTAGAGCTGGGTGTTGCCCACGCCGGAGTAGGAGTCGGCTACGAGGTTCGGCGCGACGGTCAGCGTGTAGCTCTGGGTCGTGGAAGCGCAGCCGACCGCGCTCGTCGCCGTCACCGTGAACGTGAACGTCCCGGTCGCGTTCGGCGAGCCGGAGAGGACGCCCCCCACGAAGGTCAGGCCCGCCGGCGGGGTCGCCGGCGAGATGGTGAATACGAAGGGACCCGTTCCGCCCGAGGCCGTGAAGGTCTGCGTGAAGGCCGTGCCGAACGTGCCGGTGAAGCTCGACCCCGTTGCCGGGCCGAGGGTCGGCAGCGGGTCGATGGGCACCGCCAGGGAATTCGTCGCGCTGCAACCCGAGGCATTCGTGACGACGAGCGTGAGGTTCACGCTCCCCGACACGCCCGCCGTGTAGGTCACCGTCTGGATGTTCGCCGCCGAGGTGATCGTCCCGCCCGTGATCGTCCATGCGTACGTCGTCGCGCCCGCAGGCCCCGACGCCGTGTTGCCGGTCGAGATGGTGCAGACGGAGGCGGTCGCGGGAGTGATCGTCGGCGTCGCCGGGTTCGCGTTGATCGTCGCCGCGGCGCTGCTCGTGGCCGAGCAGCCGGAGGCGTTCGTCACGACGAGCGTCAGGTTCACGCTCCCCGTAGCGCCCGCCGTGTAGGTCACCGTCTGGATGCTCGCCGCCGAGGTGATCGTCCCGCCCGTGATCGTCCATGCGTACGTCGTCGCGCCCGCAGGCCCCGACGCCGTGTTCCCCGTCGAGTCCGCGCAGACCCCGCCCGCCGGAACGCCCGTGATCGCCGGCGTCGCTGGAGCGGGGTTGATCGCCGCCGCCGCGCTGTTCGTCGCCGAGCAGCCGGACGCGTTGGTCACGACGAGCGTCAGGTTCACGCTCCCCGAAGCGCCAGCCGTGTAGGTCACCGTCTGGATGTTCGCCGCCGAGGTGATCGTCCCGCCCGAAATCGACCACGCGTACGTCGTCGCCCCCGCTGGGCCCGACGCCGTGTTCCCCGTCGAGTCGGCGCAGACCCCGCCCGCCGGCACTCCCGTGATCGTCGGCGTCGCCGGGCTTGCGTTGATCGTCGCCGCCGCGCTGCTGGTCGCCGAGCAGCCGGACGCATTGGTCACGACGAGCGTCAGGTTCACGCTCCCCGTGGCACCCGCCGTGTAGGTCACCGTCTGGATGTTCGCAGCCGACGTGATCGTCCCGCCCGTGATCGACCAGGCGTACGTCGTCGCGCCCGCAGGCCCCGACGCCGTATTCCCCGTCGAGTCGGCGCAGACCCCGCCCGCCGGAACGCCCGTGATCGCCGGCGTCGCAGGGTTCGCGTTGATCGTCGCCGCCGCGCTGTTCGTGGCCGAGCAGCCCGATGCGTTCGTCACGACGAGCGTCAGGTTCACGCTGCCCGAGGCGCCAGCCGTGTAGGTCACCGTCTGGATGTTCGTCGCCGAGGTGATCGTTCCGCCCGTGA
>CALBDV010000624.1 GCA_937927565.1 uncultured Holophagales bacterium | reverse complement strand
AGTAGAGGACCTCCGCGTACGTCGCGAACCCCTCGTTCAGCCAGATGTCGTCCCACGTCCGCATCGTCACCTCGTCCCCCCACCACATGTGGGCGAGCTCGTGGACGAGGAGGCTCGTCAGGTCGCGGGAGGCGTTCCCCAGGAGCGAGGCGCCGATGAGGGTGATCGTCGGGTGCTCCATTCCCCCGGAGAAGCTCCCCTCGGCGATCCCGTATTTCGTGTCGAGGTAGGGGTACTCGCCGAAGAGGGACGCGAGGACCTCGAGGTGGCCGACCATCGACGCGACCCGCGCCCGGTTGATGGCCGCGTGCTCCGGGAGGACGTAGCCGACGACGGGCATCGTCCGCGTCCCGTCGAGCGAGCGGTACTCGGCCGAGATCGTCTCGAAGCGCGCGACGGCGATGGAGACGAGGTAGGTGGAGATCGGCTGGGGAAGCCGCCACGTCCAGGTCACCTTTCCGGGCTCGGCGGCGGGCGCGGAGGCGCCGCGGCCGGCCGAGGCGGCGACGTAGCCGTCGGGGACGGTGACGGCGACCGTCGTCATCGCCTTGTCGGCCGGATCGTCGACGCACGGCCAGAAGGTCCGCGCGTCGAACGGCTCGGCGAGCGAGGAGATGGCGGGGCCGCTCGAAGGGGCGGTCCAGAACGAGAGCGCGCCGCCCGAGAGCGGCGTTCCGCCCCAGCGGACGACGAGCGTCGTCCGTTCCTCGGCGCCGAGGGGCGGGTCGAGCGGAATCCGGAGAACGTCGGCGGCGGCGGAGAACGACGTGACGGGCGTCCCGTTCCGTTCGACGGAACGCACCGTCATCGCGTCGTCGAGGTCCAGCCGAACCTCGGAGAGGCCGCTGCGGAGCGAGGAGAGCCGGATCGTGGCCCGCCCCTCGACGGCGACGACGGCGGGGTTCAGGTCGAACGCGAGGTCGTAGGTGAGGACGTCGTAGCCCCTCTCGAGCCCCTCGGGAGAAAGCGGTCCGCGGCCGGTGGAGGCGCGCGCGAGGAGTGACTCGAGGGCCCTCGCCCTCTTGAACCGGCCTTCCTGGTGCTCGGCCCTGGGTGGGAGTCGGCGGGCTTCGCGCTCCGGGAGGGCGCGCGCGGCGAAGCCGGCCGCGCCGAGGACGGCGGCGAGAAGGAGCGACTTCGGGATGGCGTGCCGCATCGAACCTCCGTGGTCAGAGAGTGGGCGCGAGCTCCTCGGCGCGGGCGATCCGCTCACCGAGACCGACACCGTCGCGCCAGGAGCCCGTCACGACGAGGCGCGGGCGCTCGCTCCCGGCGTTGATCTCCGCCAGGTCCTGCGCGAGGAGGTCGAGCGTGGCGTGGTGGCCTACGGGGAGCCGTGGGAGAGCCGCGGGCCACTTCAGGACCCGGCCGTGGACGCGCGGCCCGATCTCGGGATGGAGCCTTCGCACCTCGGTCTCGGCCAGTTTCAGGAGGTCGCCCTCGGTCAGGTCGGGGAGCGACGGGTCGAGCGCGCCGCCGAAGAACGAGGTCGTCAGGGCGACGCCCTCGGGGACGCGATCGGGGAAGAGCGAGGACAGATAGAGGACACCGAGGGACCGGAACCCCTCGCCACGCGGGACCAGGACGCCGAAACCGCGAGGGGCGTCCGTCGGGCGCTCGGGCCGGAAGGCCTGGAGGACGACGGCGAGGCGCGAGTAGGCCATCGCCGAGACGCGCGAGGCCGAGCGTGGGAGGCGTGTCTCGAGCAGCGACGCGAACTCCGTGGCGTCGAGCGTCGAGACGAGAGTGTCGGCGGGGTAGACGGTGCCGTCGGCGATCTGGACCTTCCAGATGCCGTCGTCGTCGCCCTCGAACGGCCCCTCGATCGCGAGGATTTCGGCGTTGAGCTCGACGCGGACTCCGGCCCGCTGGCTTCTCGCGGCGAGCCGTTCCGTGAGCGACGCGAGGCCGCTCCGAAAGCTGACGGTCCGCGGGCGAAATCGGGGGCCGGGTGGGTTCGGCGCCTTCAGAAGGCTCCTGAGGACGCTTCCTGTGCGCGCTTCGGCCTCCCACAGCTCGGGGAAGGCGCTTCTCGTCGAGAGGGTCTTCGGGTCGTCCGCCCGGACGCCCGAGACGAGCGGCTGCGCGACGTAACGGGCGAGGCCGGGTCCGAAGCGGCGGGAGAAGAAATCGTGGACCGATTCGTCCGCGAGGTCTGCGGGGCGTGGAGCGACGAACGGCTCCCCCAGCGCGCGGAACCTGGCCCCGAACGGAATCGCCGTCGTGAGGAGCCCCGCCGGGCCCGGGATGACCTTCCGTGCCCGCCCCCCCCGGACGATCCAGCGCGGGGCCCGCCGATCGGCGACGAGGACCTCGTCCGTGAGATCGAGGCCGGAGATGAGGCGCTCGGCGGCGGCCGTCGTCCGGAGCGTGTGGGGGCCTGCCTCCAGAACGAGCCCTTCCTCGTGCAGCGTCCGGATGCTCCCGCCGGCCTGAGGGCCCTCCTCGAGGACGACGATGTCGTCCCCGGGCGCCGGATTCTGGTTCCTGAGGAAGGCGAGGGCGAGGCCCGTCATCCCGCCGCCGAGGATGACGATTCGCCTCAACGGGCTCCTTCCGGGAGGAGCGCCTTCCTGCTGATGTCGGCGAGCGCCTCGATGAAAGCGGGGTGGTCGTTCAGTCCGTCCACGGCGGCGTACGTCGGGATTCCGAGCGCGCGGGCCTCGTCGGCGAAGAGCATCCGGATCTCGTAGAGCGTCTCGACGTGGTCGGAGACGAACGCGACGGGGCAGACGAGGACCTGCTTCGCCCCTTCGCGGGCGAGATCGGCGAGGACCTGGTTCGTCGAGGGGCCGAGCCAGGCGATCGGCCCGAGCTTCGACTGGTAGCCGAGTCGCGAGCGGAAGCGCCGGCCGAGCCGCTCGTCGATCAGCGCGCACGTCGCCTCGATCTGCTTCGGGTAGGGGTCTTTCTTCTTCTCGATCGTCGAGACGGGAAGCGAGTGCGCCGAGTAGAGGAGAACGGTCGCCGCGGGGTCGGGATCGGGCAGGAGGGCCGCCGCCGCCTCGATCCGCGCGACGTGGGCGTCGAGAAAGCGGGGCTCGGAGTACCAGGCGTCCGGGGCGTTCACCCGCGCGGGGCTCCAGCCCATCTTCTCGAGCGACTCGTCGACCCGGGCGAAGGAGCCCTTCGTCGTCGTGACGGAGTACTGCGGGTACAGAGGCAGGACGAAGAGGCGCGTCACCCCGGCAGCGCGCAGCCCGGGCAGGACGTCCTCCACGAGCGGGTCGCTGCACGTCATGGCCGAGCGGACGACGGGGGGCGCCCCGGGCCAGGACGGCGCGAGGGCGGCTTCCAGGAGCATCGCCGACTTCTCCGTCCAGCAGCGGATCGGCGACCAGCCGATCTTCTCGTAGGTCTTCGCCGATTCCGAGGCGCGCGTCGTCGCGATGGTCCAGGCGACCGCCTTGCGCAGCGGCGCGAAGGGAATGGCGATGATCTCCGGGTCCGCGAAGAGGCGGTAGAGGAAGCCCTTCAGCTCCTCCCGCTTCGTCGGCCCGCCGAGCTGGACGAGGAGGATGCCGGTCTTCTCGGAAGCCATCAGAGCGTCCGGGAGAAGATCTTCGGCTGGTCGGAGGGCCGCTTCAGGAGGTACGGGTCGAAGAGCATCGCCACGTTCCGGATGAAGATCCGGCCGAGCGCCGTCACGCGCACTTCGTCCGTCTGCGGCTCGACGAGCCCGTCCTCGACGAACGAGGGGAGCGCCGCGACCGCGGGGGCGAACGTCTCGTCGAAGGAGGCGAGGCCGAACTGCTCTTCCACCTCGCGCTTCTTGATGACGCAGTGGCAGAGGAGGTTCGTGATGACGGTCCTGTGCAGCTCGTCCTCGGGGGAGAGGCGGTGTCCCTTGATCGTCGACGGGCGCCCTTCGACGCACGCGGCGTGGTACGCGGCGTAGTCCTTCGTGTTCTGGACGTAGACGTCGTCGATCTGGGCGATGGCCGAGACGCCGAGGGCGTAGAGGTCGACCCCGGCGTGCGTCGTGTAGCCCTGGAAGTTGCGCCAGAGGGTGCGGTCCTCCTGGGCGCGGGCGATCTCGTCGTGCGGGAGGGCGAAGTGGTCCATCCCGATGTAGACGTAGCCCGCCTCGGAGAACTTCTCGATCCCCGAGACGAAGATCGCGAACTTCTCCGTGCCTTCCGGGAGGTGCGCCGCGAGGACCCGCTGCGGCTTCTTCAGCCACGGGACGTGGGCGTAGGAGTACATCGCGATCCGGTCGGGGCGGAGCGTCAGGACCTGGTCCACGCTCTGAGAGAAGCCCTCGAGCCTCTGACCCGGAAGGCCGTAGATCAGGTCGAGGTTCAGCGACTCGTAGCCGAGCTCCCGGGCGGCGTCGACGAGCGCCTTCGTCATCTCGAAGGGCTGGACCCGGTTGACGAGCTCCTGGAC
>CALBDV010000623.1 GCA_937927565.1 uncultured Holophagales bacterium | reverse complement strand
AAAGGCTCCCCTTCGTCTCGACGACGAAGTAGAGCCGCTCGGCGCCGTCCTTCTCGACGAGGACGGCCCAGTCGGGGTTGTAGCTACCGAGAGGTGTCGGTACCGTGAACTTCCCGGGCAGCTTCGCGTAGACCTTCACGGCCTCGTTTCGCTCCAGGTCCTCCGCGAAGCTCCGCTCTACCCCGGCCGAGTCGTAGACCACGTGCTCGAAGACCGACTTCTTCGCCTCGAGCATGTTCTTCAGATAGCCGGTCAGCTCGTCGTTCGTGAAGAGCTCCTGCGCGTAGTAGAACTCGTCACCGAGCCGCTGGTACTTGATGCCGTCGACCAGGGCGAGCTGCTTGGCCCGGTTGATGGACTCGGCCGCCCGCTCGATGAACTGCTGGGGGTTCTGCACGAAGTCGTTCAGCCGCCCGCTGCTCGTCAGGATCCGCTGGATGCTTCGCCGGGTTAGCTGGGTCTTGTCTTGAAGATCCGTCAGGATGTCGGGCAGTACGACGTCCCGCTCTTCCAAGTTGACCGAAAGGGACTCTGAGATCATCGATGCCTCGACACCTGCCTGGCTTATCGAAATCCCGGCCTTACGAAAGATCAGCCGAGTTCGAGCGATGGCGGGCGCATCGCGAAGAGCCACGATGCACGTCTCGATGAGCTTCTCGTTGTCGAACTGAACCCTGTATGTCGTCTGGTGCTTGATTCGGTCCCAGAGCGCCTTGAACTCTTCGCTCTCGAGAACGGCCTGGCGCGTTCGGACCTGCTTCCGCTCGTCCGCGTTCTTGATGTCGAGGCGGCCGGCGAGTTTGCGAAGGATCTCCTTCACCTGCGCAGTCCGACCCGCGAACGGCTCGGGGAGCGTGAAGGTGTCTGCCTTCAGCGCCCCGCGGAGGGAGTCCTGAATCGCTCCTCTCGGATCGACATAGCCGGCATCCCGCAGGACCTGCCACAAGGCCTTTGCCTTCTCCATGCCTAATGCGACCGGCGGGCCATAGGCATCGGTCACGATGAGAGCGGCTAGTTGAGGGGGCTTGACAATGCCGAAGCAAATACCCGTCTCCGTCTCGATCTCCTTCTGGAGGTTCTCGGCGAACTGCTCGTAGCTCTCGGTCGCCACTACGGTAAGCGTGTTGATCTCGAACCCACGAAGACGTTCCCCCTGCTGGTTCACGCAGAGGCGTAGGCCACGGCCGATCGTCTGCCGACGCGCCCGCTCCGTACCCATCTCCCGCAACGCACAGATCTGGAAGACGTTCGGACTGTCCCAGCCCTCTCTGAGCGCCGAGTGGGAGAAGATGAACTTAAGCGGAGTCTCGAAGCTCAGCAGCCGCTCCTTGTCGCGCATGATGAGGTTATAGGCACGCCCTGCTGCCTCCCGACTCGTCTCGTTCTTGATCTCCCCTTTGGCATCGATGTCCGGCTCCGCCCAGCGCCCCTTCCGGTCGATTGAGAAGTACCCATCGTGGGCCTCCTCTGCTGCCGTCGTCAGATCCACTCCCTTGAAGAGGTTCTCGTAGTCCGGGTGCTTCGCGAGGCTGCGGTACTCCTTCTCGAAGATCGTGGCGTACACCCCCTTGAGCGGCACACCGTTTTCGTCGTACTTCCGATAGTGCTCGACGCTGTCTACGAAGAAGAGGCTGAGGATCTTGATCCCTTGCGGCCGGAGGCGTTTCTCCTTGTCGAGGTGCTCCTTGATCGTGC
>CALBDV010000622.1 GCA_937927565.1 uncultured Holophagales bacterium | reverse complement strand
GATCGCTCGTGAGTCCTTGCGAATACGCACGGAACAGGTAAAGCATCCGTTTCGATCTGAACCAATGCTCGAAAAAGTCCGAAGCCACGCCGGGCTTCGGTGACAAGACGACGTAAGCCGGACTCACCATGCATTCTTCCGGCGCCCGGCCAACGGCCCCCTGCCACATCCGCATCATGTTGTAAGCCAGGTCCCCAGGTTGCGCCCGGAGATTGGCACCGTCGGCGGCGTCGGCCTCTATCTCTCGGCCGATTGAATCGCGACGAACCATGCCTCGGTCCATGGTCACCGAGTAGATCGGGAGGCCTTCGCGTCCCCTCGTCCTATTGTTCTTGAAGGCTTCACCCGCTTTCGCGGGTTTCCACGAGCCGGAGAACTCCGGGAAGCGCAGTTTCGGTGCGTCCACGTCGCCTCCTACGCCTTGAACGGGGGGGTGATGCCGAGCTCGCGGCAGAAGACGGCGATCGTCTCGTCCGTCTTGCGGCTTTCCTCCTCGAGCCTGGCCAGTTCGCCCGCGACCGCTTCGAGGTCGATCGGCTCTTCGGGTTCGAAGGTCTCCACGTACCGCGGGATGTTGAGGTTGTAGTCGTTCCCCGCGATCTTCTCGATGCTCGCGACGTGACTGTACTTGTCCTCGTCCTTCCGGGCCTTGTAAGCCGCGACGATCTTCTTGATGTGCTCGGGACGCATGACGTTCTGCGTCTTCACCTTGTCGAAGTGCTGGCTCGCGTCGATGAAGAGGACGTCGTCGGGGTTCTTCCGGCAGCGCTTGAAGACGAGGACGCACGTCGGGATGCCCGTGCCGTAGAAGATGTTCGCCGGCAGGCCGATGACCGCGTCGAGGCAGTTCAGCTTTTCCACCAGGTAGCGACGAATCACGCCCTCGGCCGCGCCGCGGAAAAGCACGCCGTGGGGGAGGACGACAGCCATGGTGCCGTCTTCCGCCAAGTGCGACAGCATGTGCTGAACGAAGGCGAAATCCGCCTTCTTCGCCGGCGCGAGCCTCCCATACTGGCTGAACCGGTCGTCGTTCATGAAGAGCGGGCTCGCGCTCCAATGGGCCGAGAACGGGGGATTGGCGACGATCGCTTGGAACTGGAGCCCGAGGTGCTGCGGGTGTTCCAGGGTGTCCTCCTGCCTGATGTCGAAGTCGCTGTAGTGGACCCCGTGGAGGATCATGTTCATCCGCGCCAGGTTGTACGTGGTGCGGTTCAGTTCCTGGCCGTAGATCTTGTCGACGCCGTGGGCCTCACGTTTCACACGCAGCAGCAACGATCCGCTGCCGCACGTCGGGTCGTACGCGCTTTTCAGCTTCGTCCTCCCGATCGTCACGAGCTTCGCGAGCAGGGTGGACACGGGTTGCGGGGTGTAGAACTCCCCGGCCTTCTTCCCGGCGCCGGCGGCGAATTCGCCGATCAGGTACTCGTAGGCGTCGCCGAGCACGTCGGCGTTCGTGTCGGAGAGGTTGAAGTCGATCTTGTCGAGGTGTGAGAGGACCTTCGCGACCAGGTCGTTCTTGGCCTTCTCGGTGGCGCCGAGCTTCGAGGAGGTGAGGTCGAGATCCTCGAAGAGGTTGCTGAAATCGTCCGCGCTATCGGTGCCGAGAGTGCTCTGTTCTATGCTCTTCAGGATCTTGGCGAGATCGCCAAGGATGAAGTTGAAGCTCTCGCCGTTCCCGCCGGCCTCGAGCCGGTTGGTTCCGCGCTGGGCGAGCGAATGGAAGAGCTCCGACGGCTTCAGGAAGTACCCGAGCTCCTGCACGGCCGCTTCGCGGACGGCCTCGACCATGGCAAGACCTTCCTCGGTCGCCTCGTCGAGGTCAGTGAACTTCAGTTTGTCCGCCTCGAGAACTTCGTCCCCGAACCTGGCGATCTTCTCGGAAAGGTATTTGTAGAAGATGAACCCCAGGATGTAGTCCCGGAACTCGTCGGCGTTCATCTTCCCCCGGAGGGCGTTGGCGATGTTCCAGAGCTGCTGCTGGAGTTGCCGGCGTTGTTCTTCTGACATTGTCGCTCGTACGAAAAGGTAAATAGGGTCGGGCTGTAGCCCGACCCCATCGGTGTTGGAAGGCGTCCGCGCAGACGCTGAAGCCAGGCTGTGATTCCTGGAGAGCTAGTACCCGGCCTCTTGTCGTTTTCAGAAGGCGACTGCACCAGTTCACTGGGCTGGCCGCCGTGTGTGCA
>CALBDV010000621.1 GCA_937927565.1 uncultured Holophagales bacterium | reverse complement strand
GCGCCCGCCCTCGTGATGATGCGGATCGTGTCCCAGGCTCCGCCCGCACCGTCGTCCCTCCGTCCGGAGGTCGGACCGACGGTGGACGCCGTCTTCGACAGGGTGCTCGCGAAGAAGCCGGACGGGCGTTTCGAGAGCTGCGGTGCGTTCGCACTGGCTCTCCGCGAGGCCCTCCTGCCGCGCCAGCCTTTCACACCCGTCGACACGCCGACGGAAATCACGCCCCAGCCCGTCTTCGTTGCGCCTGCGCCCATCCGGCGCGCGCGCCCGGCGCCCGCGCCCGTGACGTCCGCGCCCACGCCGACCACCACCTCGCGGCGCTCGGGTCTCGTCGTCCTCCTCCTCCTCTTCCTCGGTGTGAACTCCGTCGTCCTCGCGCTCGTCGTCTGGGACAAGGTCGGGGCGAAACTGCCGTGGACGGGCCCCTCCGGGGCCAACGCTCCCGTCGCCAGCCCGGTTCCCGTGGCCTCTCCCACGCCGGTGCCGACGCCGCAGTCGTCACCCGTTGCGATCGGCGTCGTGGAGCGGACGCCGGCGGCGGCACTTCCGGCGGTCGAGACGCCGACGCCCGCGGCTCCGACTGAGATCCCGACCCCCGAACCGACCCCGACTCCAACGGTCGAACCATCGCCGACGCCGCCTCCCAGCCTCCCGCCGGGGGCGATCCCGCCAGTCCGCGCGACGGACGTCCGTCCCACGTTCTCCGACGAGCTGATGCGCCGGCATGCCGGCCTGGACGGGCGCGTCGAGCTGGAGGTCCTCGTCCTGGCAGACGGGAGCATCGGCTCGATTCAGGTCGTCCGAGGCGTCGACCCGGAGATCGACGACATCGTCGTCGAGGCGGCCAGGCGCCAGCTCCGCTTCTCGCCGGCGTCGCTTCGAGGCCGGCCCCTCGCCGCCCGGACCAGGGTCGTCGTCGGCGTCCGGTTCCGTCTGGCGGCGACCCCCGGTTGACGGGTCAGGCGACGGCCGTCTTCTGCTCCCCGTAACGGCAGACGACTTCCTCGTCGGGGTTACGGGCTGCGAGGCGAAGGGCCTTGGACGGCTTCATTCCCGGCACGACTTCGACTTTGCCGTCGGCGAAGAAATCCGCGAACCTGACCGTCGTTGCGGCCTCGAGGCGGGCCGCGACGGCTTCGGCTCGGGAGGTGTCGAGCACCAGCCCGTGGGTCGCGAGGTCTCCGCACATCCGGTGGCGGAGGAGGTGGATCCTCTGGAGAGTCGAGAGATAGGCACCCCGCCAGATGGCGAAGTAGGGGCGGTGGTCCATCGGGTTGACCGAGAGCACCTTTCGGAGACGGTTCGCAGGGAGGAAGGTGTACATGCTGACGTCGGGACGCTGGCGAAGAACCCAGTGACGGGCCGTCTCGAAGCGTGTGTAGGATGCCGTCCGGATGTCCTGGTCGGCGTTGTAGAGAAGGCCGCGGCGGCTGGCGAAGCCGGCGACTCCCTTCGAGACGTAGGGCGCGAGCGGATCCAGGACGATGATCAGGTCGGCGCCCTTGCGGATCGCCTCCGTGAAGTTGGATGTCCTCGTGACGGCCCCGTCGACGTAGTAGCGCTCGCCGATCTTCGTCGACGCGAACGCCGGGTTGATGCTGAGAGAGGCCTGGATCGCCTTGCTCACGGGGACGTTGTCGAGCCCGGGCTCGCCGAAGAGGACGTGCTCCCGGGCGTCCTGGTCGGTTGCGCCGATGTAGAGGCGGCGATGGAGCTTGCGGAAGTCGTTCGTCGCCCCGGGTTGCGTGAAGAGGAACCGCAGCATCGCCTCGTAGCCGTCGGCCTGGAACGGAGCCGTGAGGAGGTCGCTGTAGTCGAGGAAGAGCGACGAGAAGGAGGGGTTGGCCTTTCCTCTCACGACGTCCGCGAGGGTCGTGGCGAAGCCGCGAAGGGCGTTCTCGAAGGGCATCGCCAGGCTTGCGAGGTTGACGTGAGCGACCTTCAGGAGCGAGAGGTCGACTTTCGGTACGCGCTCGGACGGATGGCCCGCGATCGCGGCCATGAACTCGTCGATGGAGTAGCCGTTGGCGAGAATCCCGGAGAGGACCGCCCCGGCGCTGATCCCGAAATACATGTCGAAGGCGTTGAGGGCGCCGGGCGGCAGGCAGTCGGCGAGGCACTTCAGCGCGCCCATCTCGAAGTAGAGGCCCGTGATGCCGCCGCCGGATGCGCAGAGCGCCCGGGACCCCTTCTTGCCTGCGGTCGTCATCCGGACGAGCTCGTCGACGACGAGCTTTCCGAACTTGGCAGGGGCCGGCAGCCGGGAGCAGCTCGAGTCGAGGTAGCAGACCGAGGGGTCCCGCAGGACGTGACCGATTCCGCGGCTGCCGAGCCGTCGAATGAGGTCGTCCACCTGGGCCGAGTCGCGCCCGGAGATCAGGGCGAGGATCCGATGGAAGCCATAACGGAGCTCGATGTCGGGCTCGGCGTCCATCAGGTCGAGGAGCCTCATGGTCTTCTCGAAGTGCTCTTCGAGCCGGGTGGACCGGCCGGACATCGTCCTCAGGTCGAGGACGACGGCGTTGTAGTAGCCGTGGTGCAGGGCCTCGTGCGCCTCGACGGCGTCCTGCCTGAGGACGAATCGGAGAGTGATGTCGTCGAAATGGAAGGCCGTCCCGCCGTTCTCGCGGGCGCGGACCGCGCCGGGTACGGAGCCGAGCACGCCGAAAAGGCCGTCGGAGTGCGCCCGGCTCGGCGCGAAATAGAGGATCCTCTTGCGGACCGGGTGTCCCGCCCGGGGTACGTGCTGGCCGTTCGTCACCGCGTCACCTCCCGCATCCCCTCGAGACAGACGGTCCCGCCGCGATCCGTGCCGCGGGCCACGACTCCAACTACCGTGACCCGACTCGAAGCCGGGCCTGACCCCTTCATCAATCTCCGCCTTTTGATGCGGTGCGTCAAGGGGCCCGGCGCCGACCGGCGACAGGCACCGCTCCCCATGTGAAACTACGGGGGAGGAGGGAGGCCCGAACATGCCCACCGCTCGCGAACGGATTGCCCTTTGGGGGCGCACGATCTTCAGGGTCCTCGGGCAGAACCGCCTCAGCCAGGCCGGCGTCGTCGTCACGACCGCCACCGGCATCTCGATGGTCTTCCTCTGGATCATGGAGATCCTGCGGGGAGGACAAGAGCACCCGTACTCGGGGATCGTCCTTTTTCTCATCCTTCCGGCCGTGTTCGTCGCGGGCCTGATCCTCATCCCGTGCGGCTTCATCCTCCAGCGCCGAAGCGATCGCAAGGCCGGCCGTCAGAACGAGCCCCCTCCGCCGATCGACCTCGCCTCCCCGAAGTTCCGCAGGGTGCTCAGCTTCGTCGCGATCGCCACGCTGGCGAATGCCACGCTCGTCGGATTTGCTTCCTACAAGGGTCTCGAGGTCATGGACTCGGTCGGATTCTGCGGAGAGGCCTGTCACACGGTCATGGCCCCGGAGCTGGCCGCCTACAAGGGGTCCCCGCACTCGCGAATCGGTTGCGTCGAGTGTCACATCGGCGAGGGGGCCGGGTGGTTCGTCAAGTCGAAGCTCTCGGGGACGCGCCAGGTCATCGCAGTCGCGCTGAAGACCTACTCCATGCCGATTCCCTCCCCGGTTCACCATCTTCGTCCCGCCCGGGAGACCTGCGAGCAGTGCCACTGGCCGCAGCGCTTTGCGGGGGACCGCGTCCTCATCAGGAAGAAGTACGCCGAGGACGAGAAGAACACGCAGTTGACGACGGTCCTCGTGATGCACGTGGGAGGGGCGAACGCGCAGGGGAGCGTCGGCATCCACGGCCGGCACCTCGACTCCGGCTCGCGGATCAGCTACACGGCCGTCGACGAGCGCCGGCAGCAGATCGCCACCGTGAGCTACCGGGACGATGCCGGGAAGACGGTGGAGTTCCTGAGTTCCGAGGTGAAA
>CALBDV010000620.1 GCA_937927565.1 uncultured Holophagales bacterium | reverse complement strand
AGGAGGCCTTCCGCGCCGCCGGCGTCTCCCAGATCGGCCACACCGAGATCTTCGGAGAGCGGACCTCGACACCCGATCCGCTCACCCTGTTCGAGGTGAAGGGCCTCCGGGTCTTCTTCCTCTCCCGCCACCTCTCGCTCGCCGAGGCGGTCCGTCGCATCACGGCGGCGCGGACGCTCGACGTCCTCAGGCGTGCCGCCGCGGCCATGAGGACTCTCGGCGTCCCGGCGCCGCGGCTCGCCGTCGCCGCGCTCAATCCCCACGGCGGCGAGCACGGCCTCTTCGGCGACGAGGAAGAGCGCGAGCTCGTGCCGGCGGTGTCGGCGGCGCGCGCGGAGGGGATCGACGCGTACGGGCCGCTTCCGGCCGACTCGGTCTTCTGGCACGCGGCCCAAGGGCGCTTCGACGCCGTCCTCTCGCTCTACCACGACCAGGGCCACATCGCCGCGAAGATGTACGACTTCGAGCGGACGGTCTCGATCACGTGCGGGCTGCCGTTCCTCCGGACCTCGGTCGACCACGGCACGGCCTTCGACATCGCCGGGACCGGCCGCGCGAGCGAGGTGAGCATGGTCGAGGCGGTTCGGGCGGCCGCGCGCTACGCGTTCGCGGTGAGGCCGCGGCCGGCCTGATCAGCCTCCCCGTTCCAACGCCGCGACGCGGGGCGCGATGGCAGGGGAGGCGTGGAGCCAGAGCCCGAGCGGAACGAGGCCTGCCCGACGGAACGCGGCGCGGTACCAGCGGGCCGGGCGCGGCCGGAAGCCCTCCACGTCCCCCTCGAAGTCGTCCTCCGACGTGAACGCCTCGAGCCAGAGCAGGCCCCGGGCGAGGCCGGCCATCGCGGCGACGCCCCGGCGCACCTCGGCATCGGTAACGTAGTGGAGGACGTCGGAGCAGACGACGAGGTCGAACGGCCCTCGCAGCGGGATGCCCTCGAGGTCGGAGAGGTCGCCGTGGAGGATGCCCCGGCTCTCTCCCCACCGTTTTGCCACCCACGCGCTCGGGTCGACGCCGGTGTAGTGAAGGCGAGGCCTCAGTTGACGGAGAGCACCGCGCCAGGGAGCCTCGCCGCAGCCGACGTCCAGGACGTTGCGGACGGGGTGCTCGAGGAGTTGCTCCGTCGCCGCCACGGCGAGCGCCGCCTTCCGGCGGACGAGCATCCGTGCGGTGACTCGGGTTCTCGGGTCGTGGTACCAGCGGTCGTAGTAGGAGGCGTCGTAGGTCTTCCGATCTTCCGGGGCGCGGCTGGGCATGCGTGCATTCTGCGCGAACGGGTCCTCGTTGAGGGGCGCCCCGGCCCTTCCGGATGGTGCCGGGGGTCACGTGTCTCCCGCGGTCCGGGGAGTAGACTTCCGCCCCGCTTCGACCGCACACCCTCGCACCCGCGAAAGGAGATTCCCGTGAAGAGCTTCCACCGGTTTTCCCTCGCCGTTCTCCTCGTCCTCCCGCTCTCGGCCGCCGCGCAGTGGGAAGGCGTCCTCGACATGAAGATCAGCGGCAAGGACGTCAACGGTTCGTCGAAGGCGCTCGTCGGCAAGGCGGGCGCGCGCATGCAGATCGAGATGACGAACGCCCAGCTCCAGCAGGCGCAGGGCGGCGGCATGAAGATGGTCATGCTGACTCGTACGGCCGAGCCCGACATCTCCTACATGATCAACGACGCGCAGAAGAGCTACGCGCGGATCGACGTGAAGGAGATGCAGAAGAGCCTCCCCAAGTCGGAGCAGGAGAAGAAGTGGACGGTGAAGCGGCTCGGCGCAGACAGCGTCGCCGGGTTCGCGTGCCAGAAGGCCCTCGTGGCCCAGGAAGGCGAGACGTCGGAGAACGAGGTCTGCATCTCGAAGGAGATCCTCGGGCCCGCCTCGATGTTCAGCTCGGGCCGGCGCGGAGCGGGGGGGCAGGGTCTCGAGACCGCGCTGAAGGCCAACGGTCTCGAGGGAATGCCGATCCGAATGATCATGCGCGAGAAGGGGAAGGCCGAGGCGACGATGACCTGGGAGCTCGTGAAGGCCGAGAAGCGCTCCTTGCCAGCCTCGACGTTCGAGGTTCCGGCGGGCTACAAGGAGACGAGCATGATGGGAACCATGATGTCTCCCGAGCAGCAGAAGCAGATGGAAGACGCCATGAAGAACATGACCCCCGAGCAGCGGAAGATGATGGAAGAGATGATGAAGAAGGGCGGCAAGAAGTAGCGCCGTTCCCGATCCCTCTCCGGTCCGTGCCGCCGCCGGTCTCCCCGGCGGCGGTCGTGCGTTCGGGGAGGCTTCAGATCTCCTTCAGGACCGCCTTGGCGATGGCCATGTAGATCGCGAGGCCCGTCGCGTCGACGAGGGTCGCGATGAGGGGGGCCGAGGCGACGGTCGGGTCGAAGTGGAACTTCTCGGCCAGCAGCGGCACGAGGGCGCCCATCGCGTTCGCCCAGATGCAGACGGCCAGGACGGTCAGCCCCACCGTGAGCGCGAGGCTCGGGCCGACGCCCCAGAGCGAGACCCGCGCGACGGCAACGGCGCAGAGGATCCCTCCGAGGATCAGCCCCGAGCTCATCTCCCGGGCGGCGACGCGGAGAACGTCCTTCACGTGCACCTGCTTGAGCGCCATCGCGCGGATGATCGTGGAGACGGTCTGGCTCCCGGCGTTCCCCCCCGTGCCGATGATGAGCGGAATGAAGAAGGAGAGGGCGACGACCTTCGACAGCTCTCCCTCGAAGTGCTTCAGCACCGTTCCGGTCAGCGTCCCGCCGATGAAGAGAAGGAGGAGCCAGCCGAGCCGGCTCCTCACGACGCGGGTGAGCGGGGCGCCGAAGTAGTCGAACTCGTGCTTCTCGTCCGGGTCGCTCGGCGCGGCGACCGCGCCCATCGCGAGCGCCGCCTCGGTCTCGCGGGCGACGAGGACGTCGACGACGTCGTCCACCGTCACCACGCCGAGCGCCTTCCCGTCCTCGCTGATGACCGGCATCGCGTTGAAGCCGTACTTGGAGACGAGGCGGGCCACCTCTTCCTGCGGGGTCGTGGGCGAGACCGAGATGACGTCGTGCGTCATCAGCTCCCAGACCTTCCTCTCGGGCTCGGCGGGGAGGAGCTTGCGAAGCGACATGACGCCGACGAGACGCCCCTTCTCGCTCACGGCGTAGAGGTCGGCGACGGTGGCGACCTCGGGGTCGATCTTGCGCAGGTGCGCCATCGTCTCGGCGACCGTCCAGTCGGGGCCGACCTTCACGAACCGGTCGGTCATGAGGCGGCCCGCGGTGCCGGGCTCCCAGGCGAGGAGGCCGCGCGCGGCCGCGGCGTCCTTCGCCGACATCCGGTTCAGCACCGGAAGGCGTCGCTCCTCCGGGAGGAAGGAGAGGAGCCGGGCCGAGTCGTCCGGCTCGAGCGAGTCGAGAGCCTGGGCGATCTTGGACGGCGGGAGGCGCGTGAGCGCCATCCGGAGGACGCCGCCCCCGAGATAGGAGAGGACCCCGCCGAGCTGGTCCTCGTGGAGCTGCTCCAGCACGGGAATGCGGTCTTCTCTCGGAATCGCCGCGAGAAGGTCGGCGACGTCGGCCGGGTGGAACTCGAGCAGTCCCTCGCGCAGCGCCGCCGGGTCGTCGCGGACGATCTCGAGGACGTCGGGGCCGAGGAGCTCTCCGATTCTCACGCCGGGCGAGTGTAGTCCGGCTTCGTGATGCTCCGGAGCCGGATCAGGCCGCGTCGACCTCGGCCCGGCGAAGGGACCGAAGGACGAGGCGCGGCGGCCCGAGCCGGAGGGGTGCGTCGAAGAGGAGCGCCATCAGCCGGCCCGCGGCGGCACGCGCAACGGTCTCCGGACGCAGGGCCCCGAGCAGGACGTGCCGGACGAGGGCGGCCGCCTCGACGGGGCCGAGGGCCCCGACGACCCGGGGCTCGGGGAAGCCGGACTCCGTGCGTGCTGGGCCTTCTTGGAGCGGGAGGGCCGCGGCGGGGAGCGAGGGCAGGGCCTGCGTGCCGCTCCTCTCGCGTCTTCGGTCCGCGGGGAGGAACGCTGCGACGTCGAGAGGCGCCACCTCGTCCACCCCGGTCGGGCCCGCCTCGCCGCAGCGGGAACGGACCGCCGCCACGGAGGCGAGCTCGCGGCCGTCGCGCGGGTCCTCGAGGACGAACGAGAACCTCCACGCCGGAACGAGGACGCGGCCTCGGGCGGCCGGAGGAAGCTCGGCCTCATACGGGACTCGAAGGAGGCGCCGGCCGGAGACGAGCCAGCCACGGCGGCAGGCCGGGCAGATCCGGAGCTGGCCCTCGCGATCGAGGGGAAAGGGGGACGCGCACTCGGGGCAGCGCATGGCCCTGAGGGCGGGCGACGGCGCGACGGGCAGGTCCCGATCGGCGAGCTCCGGCAGGAGAGCCTCGAGGGCGGCTCGCGAGAGGAGCGCGGTGGCCTGGCGCGCGGCGTCGTCGACGACGACGCCGGCGCTCGAGCGGCCCGAAGACACCGAGACGAGGCGGCACGGGCGGAGGACGAGAACCCGGGCGAGCGGAAACGCAACCGCGCGACGGGCGAGCGGCGGCGCGACGACGGAGTGCGCCGCCGCGAGGTGCTTCCCGTCGGCTGCCCAGCCGGTCTCTCCGGCTTCGAACGGTGGGGCCAGCACCGTACGGCGCGAGACGACGGAGAGGGCCCGGGCATCGACCTCGGCGATCGGGGGCGCCGAGGGCAGGCCCAGGGAATCCCGGAGCGCCGTCCGCGCCACCTCGGCGCGCCGGGCGGTGACACTGGCGACCGGGTTGCCGTCGGCGCCGCGGACGACGGCGGCTTCGTGAACCCTCGCGACGAGGACCCGGACGGGCGCCATGAAGGCCCGCACCGAGTCCACCACCGGGTCGAGCCCGTTCCGTCCGCGGCGGCGCATCTCGTCGCCGAGGGCGGCGCGGGCGAGCGCACACGCCTCCTCCTCCGAGGTCCGGCTCGCGATCTCGGCGACGGTCGTTCCGGCGCCACGGAGGACGAGGTGCGTGCTCTCGCAGCGGTCGCAGCGGACGGCCGTGGCGGAGGCCTCGAGGCCGATCGGCGCGCCGCACGCCGGACAGGAGGCGGCGAAACGGACGGTCACGGGCGTCAGGCCCTCGGAACGGCGCGGGTCTCCGCCGAGCCCCGGGCTCCTGCAGCCGGGCGGGCGACGAGCGCCGTCACCTGTCCGAGGACGTACGGATCGTCGATCGGCATCCGCCGGAGCCGGTGGAACCAGCGCATCAGGCGCAGGAAGTCCCGATCGACCTTCGCGGCCTTGGCGGCCTGGAGGAGGAGCGCCGGGTCGTCCGGCTCCAGCCGGAGCCGTGCCTCGAGGTCGGCCGTGCGGGGCCGCGCGGCGCCGCGCTCGACGCGGTACCCGGATGCGCCGAGGGCGTCTCCGTAGAGTGCGCGGGCGTCGGCGCCTTTCGGGTCGCGCGACACCGCGAGGATTGCGGACCAGAGGAGGACCTCGGGCGATGCCGCTCCGGACGCTGCGAGCCCCTTCGCCCGAGCCAGGCTCTCCG
>CALBDV010000619.1 GCA_937927565.1 uncultured Holophagales bacterium | reverse complement strand
GGACGGAGGAGGCGGCGCTGGAATACGTGCGGGAGCACGCGGGGACCCACTACGATCCGGCCGTCGTCGCGGCGCTCCTGCGGCTCCGGGGCAGCGCGGAACAACAGCCGGCCGAGACGACCGAGGCATGACCCCGAGCGGCGTCTGCCGCGTTAGCGGGCGGAGGTCATCCCGAGGATGCTGCCGTCGGCGGTTCCGTTGTTGTTGAGGACTCCGTAGACGAGGAAAGCGCCGTTCGCGGAGCTCGACGTCACCCGGACGTAACCACCCTGGACCAGCCTCCCCGCGCCCAGCAGCGGGCGGTCGATCTGCCTCCACTCGCCCGGCTCGAGCTCGAGCGGGGAAGAGCTCGAGACGATCTCCCCGGTGTCGCCGTCGAAGAGCGAGACGTAGAGCGTGACGGGGAAGGTGCCGGCATTGACGAGGGCGAGGTTCGAGCGCGTCGCCGCAGTCTCCTGGAGCCCGAAGACCCACGCCTGGCTGGTGGCGAGTCGATCCTCCGGCACACCGGGTACGGACACCCCGTAGCGGCCGCCGCCCGGTGCCGGCGCGAAGGTCCTGCTGCACGCCGCGAGCGGTCGGGGTCCGGACCCGTAGACCGGACAGGCGATGCGAACCGAGCCTCCCTGCGGCGGACCCGGCGGATCGAGCGGCATGCCGAGAGCGCGAAGGCCCGCGAGAGCCGGCGAAAGGGCCCAGCCGCCCTCCGGCAACGTGGCGGCGTACGACGTGCCGCGACCCGGCCCGATCGACTCGGTATAGACGGCGCTGCAGCCGTACGGGACGACCGCGGCGAGCTCGCTCGTGAAGCGATCGGTTTCGAGAAGGATCGGGACCGTCACCTGCGCCTCGGCGGCTTCGCCCGGCACGGCGGGCAGGAGCGTCCCGTCGCCGGTGACGTTGTCGTTCGTCACGCCGTAGGCGGTGAATGAACCGGCGTCGCTCGCTCGGGTAATCCGGGCGCTCCCCTCCGGGCTGCCGTGTGGGGCGAGCACCGACCCGAGCTGGACGCGCTCACCCGGAGCGAGAGTGAACGCTCCGAGGTTGAAGAAGGGGTAGCTCGAGAAGAGCGTGACCTGGACCGTCACGGCGACGTCGCCCGGATTGGCGATCGCCAGGTGCGACCTCTCGACGGACGTCTCGCGGAGCCCGTAGACCGTGAGCGCGGTTTCCGACACCGGAAAGTCGGAGGCGCCAAACGCGACGCCGCCGTTCCCGGCGTCGGTGATCGAGAGGACGCGGGCCCCCGCGTGCGCTGCGGGCATGACCTCGCCGCTCCGGAAACGCACCGCGAGCGTCCCGGCCTCGACACCTGCCGACGTCGGCGGGATCGGGACGCCGCGCTGACGCAGCCAGGCGAGGGCATCGGGGATCACGGTCTGGTTCCCGGCCGGGAGTGTCTCGGTAATCGTCGTCCGGCCCGCGGCGGCGGACACGTAGGTGAGGTCTACGGTGGCGGCCGTGGGACCCGAGTGGGCGAGGGTCAGCTCGGTCTGGTAGAGCGCCCCACCGCGACCTCCGACGATCGCCGGGAGGAACGCCCGGACCTCGTGGTCGCCCGCCACGGTCAGCGCCGTCCACGACTCTCCCTCGTCGGAGCTCGTGAAGAGGCCGTTCCCGGTCGCGGCGTAGAGGGTCGGTGAGGAAGGATCGAGGGCGAGCCTGGAAAGCGCGCCGAAAGGGACGGCGAGCCGTGTCCAGCGACCTCCGCGATCGCGCGTCCGGTGCAGGCCCGTCGCGCCGTACGCGTAGGCCGTACCCGACCGCGCGTCGACGACGACCTCCTGCGGCTGGGTCTCGAGCCCGGTGGTCGCCTCGGCCCACGTCGTACCGCCGTCCGTTGACCGGAGCAGCCCCACCGTCGTCGGTGGGTACGCCTCGTGAGGCGCGAAGAGCGTCACGGGCTCCCGGGGATCGACGGCGATCGACGAGATCAGGTCGCCCGTCGTCGTCAGCGTCGTCCACGTGTCGCCGTCGTCCGTCGAACGCCTTACCGCGCTTCCCATCGGCGACACCCAGCTGACCACTGCGTAGACTTCCCCCGCACCGGGACCGAGCACCGCGTCCTGCACCTTCCAGAACCCCTCCTCTGCCGGCAGGCGCGTCCACGTCTCGCCGTCGTCCGAGCTGCGGTAGAGGGCCCAGAGGCCTATGAACCCGAACTCCGCCCGCGCGAAGAGCGCGCCGTCCCCACCGAAGAGGAGATCCACGACGTGGCAGGGCTGCCGGCTCCATTCCCGCCACGAGGTGCCGCCGTCCGTCGAGCGGACGATGCCCGGCGGCTGGCAGTACTTGCTTTGTCGGCTTGGCGCATAGACGTGCCCGCGGTGGCCCGGGTCGAACGAGATCGAACCCGGGCCGAAGGGAGGCGTCGCCAGCGTGTCCCGCAGAGCCCACGTCGCGCCGCGGTCGGTCGTGTCGTAGACCTTGCCCGAGGTGTGGAGGACGAGGAGGTGCGATGCGTCGAACGGGTCGACGGCGATGTCGACGAACGACGGAACCGGCGGGGGCGACGGGGGCGACGGTTCCGCGGCGCGAGCGCCCGGCGGGTGGACGAGCGCTACCGCGAGCGCGACGCTGACGAGCAGACGGATCAGGCGGGGTTCACGAATCGAGGCTCCGGCCATGCGTGGCACCTCGCTGCAGTAGTGGTGCGCATCGAAGGGATCTCACGGTCTCGTTCCGGGCCGGACGAGCTCTCCGCGGGTCTCCGCCTTCCTTCGACGGACCTCGCCGCCGGAGCGCCAGCCGAAGCCGTTCCCGCCGTCAGGCGGCCGGGCCGTCGCCGGAGCGCGCGAGCGCTTCCTCGACGGCGGCCGCGGGCTCGACGACGCCCCACCCCTGACGATCGACCGGGACGTGGGGGAGCCGCTGCGCCGTGGCGACGAGGATCGACTTGACCTCGTGCGGGCGCAGCGCCGGGTTCGCCTCGAGCATCTGCGCCGCGAGAGAGGAGACGATCGGCGCGGCGAAGCTCGTCCCGTCGACGTGCTTGTAGGCGCCGCTGATCACGTTGTTGTCGCGGATCTTCGCTTCGACGAGCTGCCGGACGAGCGGCGGAGCGAGGTGCCGGGCCGCGTCGAGCGCAGCGTCGACGCCGGCGTGGGCCTCGAGGATGACGTCCAGCTCGTCGTCGCTCGCCGTCGCCAGGTACGTGTAGAGCCTCGCTTCGGTCTCGGTCGGCGTCCCGGGAAGGATGGGCGCGGCGAGCCAGATGGCAGGGGCGATGACCTCGGGCTTCTGGAGACCGTCGATCGTCGGGCCGTAGCTGCCGTGGTAGATGTCGTGGCCGGCCCGGTGCAGCCGGTTCTTGTCGTCCAGCCCTCCCACCGTCAGGACCGAAGGGGCCGAGGCCGGGGGAAGGACCGGGTGCCCCGCCGAGAGGCCGAGGTTTCCCGCGGCCGCAACGACCAGGATTCCGGCACGGGTCGCCTTCTCGGCGGCCTGCGAGAGACCGTCGAAGAGGTACGAGGCCTCGTAGTCCCCTCCGCAGGAGACGTTGCAGATCCGGATTCCGTATCGTTCCCGGTTTCTCACGACCCATTCGAGGCCGCGGCGGATGTTCTCGTGAGTGATCCGTCTCGCCGTACCCACCTTCACGAGGACGACGTTCGCCTCGGAGGCGAGGCCCCGGTAGAGACCGCCCGAGAGCGTGCCGTTCCCGCACGCGACGACGGAGGTCATCATCCCGTGCCAGCTCGATTCGTCGGGACGGAGGATGCGCGGATAGGCGGCGCGGGGGTCGGTGACGTCGACGTACCTCAGGACGCGGTTACGCGGCTCCACGAGGTCGGGGTGGGCGTAGAAACCCGAATCGAGGAAGGCGATCGTGACGCCGCGCCCGCGGAAGCGGTCGTCCGCGCCGAGCCGGAGCGGTGTGGGGAGGATCGGTTTGGAGGAGGGTCTCTCGGGCACGGGCCTCCGACGCTAGCGGCGGACGGCCGCCGGGTCAATCGCCGGTGGTAGAGTTTCTCCCCAGAGTCCGTTTCCTTGCGTTCCGGCCCGAACGCCTCCGCGGGAGGGAATGATGCCCCAGCACTTTCGTGCCGTTGCGCTGGACTACGACGGGACCCTCACTTCGACGGGACGGCTCGACGACACGATCCTCGACGCCCTTCAGACGCTCCGCAGGGAGCGGCTCAAGCTCGTCCTCGTCACGGGGAGGATCCCGTGGGAGCTCCTCGAGCTCTGCCCTCACGCCGAGGAGCTCTTCGACCGGATCGTCTGGGAGAACGGCGCCGTCGTCTGGGGCGTGCGGGGCGCCCGCGTCCTGGCGCCGCCGGTGCCTGCCGAGCTGGAGGAGGCGCTGGCGCGGCGCGGCGTCTTTCTGCGGCGCGGGCAGGCGATCCTCGCCGGGCACGCCAGGGACGCTTCCACGGCGCTCGAGGAGATCGGCCGCCTCGGGCTCGAAGTCCAGGTCGTGAGGAACCGGCAGGAGCTGATGCTCGTACCGGCGGGAGTCTCGAAGGGGACCGGCCTCTTCGACGCACTCGGCGACCTCGGCATCTCGCGCCACTCGACGCTCGCCGTCGGCGATGCGGAAAACGACCACTCCCTTCTCGGCGCCTGCGAGCTGGGCGTCGCGGTCGCCAACGCGGTCCCGTCGCTCAAGGAGGCCGCAGACGTCGTCCTCTCCCAGGCCGGGAGCGAGGGGCTCGCGCGATTCCTCCTCGGCCCCGCCGTCCTCAGCGACGAGACGCCGGAACCGAAACGCTTCCAGGCCGTTCTCGGGACCTATGAAGACGGTTCGGTGGCGAGGGTCCCGGCTTCGGGAGTGAACGTCCTCGTGACGGGCGGGACGATGTCGGGGAAGTCGCACCTGACAGGGCTCTTCGCCGAGCGGCTCCTCGGCCTCGGCTACTCGCTCTGCGTCCTCGACCCCGAGGGGGATCACGTCTCCCTCGGGCGGCTGCGCGGCGTCCTCACGGTGGGCGGCAACGAGCCGCTTCCGGAGCCGGAACAGCTCCCGCGGCTCATCGAGCACCGGTTCGGAAGCGTCGTCGTCGACCTCTCGTTCCTGGAGGCCGACGAGAAGCTGGCCTACAGCCGGGCCGCGCTCGAGGAGCTCTCGGCCCTCTGGAACGACACCGGCCTGCCTCACTGGCTCTTCGTCGACGAGGCCCAGGTGGCGCTGAACCTGTCGCAGGACCGGGTGGAGGGGTTCGATCCACGCAGGCCGGGGACCTGCCTGACGACCTGGCTTCCCGAGCACCTTCCCGCCGAGGTCCTCGAGAGCCTCGACGTCGTTGTCGACCTGGGCGCCGAGGAAACCCTGAACCTGCCGGCCTGGGCGGCGTCGGGAGGGACCCGGCCCTCGCCGGGCCAGGCCCTCCTCTCCCGTCGCGGCGGGCCCGGGCCGCGCCCGTTCACCGTGGCGCGGAGGGCGAGCCCCCACGCCCGCCACCTCCACAAGTACAGCGCCAAGGCGCTCCCGATCCCGCAGCACTTCTTCTTCCGGGCTGGGGCCGAGGAGACGGGACGTTCCGCGGCGAACGTCGAGGAGTTCCACCGCGAGATCCGAAGGGCGGAGGGGCGCGTCGTGAGGCACCACGCCCTCCACGGCGACTTCTCGCGGTGGATCGCCGACGTCCTGAGGGACGAGATCCTCGCCGAGGCCGTGCGCAAGGGTGAGCGAGCGCTTCGTCACCGGGCCTCGGCTTATGAGATCGAATCGCTCCGGACGGGAGTGCTCGCAGCGATCCAGGACCGTTACCAGGGCTAGGAATCGCCTTTCGCGAGGCTAAACTCACGGGATGATCGACGCGCACGCACGCCGCGACCTCATCTCGCAGTGGGCTTTCGATTCTCGCCCGGTCCTTGGCCGTTTCCACCTCTGGCTGGAGGACGTCGAAGAGCACCGCATCGCGGGGGAGCCCGCGCAGGACCTGTCGTTCGTCGGGACGTCCCTGGAGCGGTGCCTGATCATGACGGCCGGCGTCACGGCGCTCGGCACGCGCCTCTTCGGCCGCTGGGGCGAGGGGAAGGGGCTCGACGCCCAGCAGACGAACCACGTGAAGAAGGACGCCGACGCCGTGTCGGCCTACGCCATGAGCGAGGGGCTCTGGTACCTCACGCGGTCCCTTCCGGAGAACCACGCGATCATGGTCTGCCTCGGAGAAGGGCTCATGCCCAAGGGGGGCGAGACGCCCGACATGGGCTCGAACCCGCTCCTCGGCTTCGGCCGCGTCTACGCACGCCCCTCGGTCGCCAAGTGGCTCGACCGGCGCGTCCACCGGTTCATCAACGACCCCACCTACGACTGGAAGGCGTTCTGGACCGAGCTCGTCGCCGCGCGCATCACGGTGTGGGGGGCGGCCATCGACACGCTCGAGAACACCTCCCGCTTCGCCAAGGGAGCGCCGACGGGACCGACGACCGTCCTCCACCTCTTCGACCAGCCGCTCCGGATCGCCCGCCCCTACGAGGGGTACACCGGTGCCATGACCCTCCCGAAGAAGGTCTTCGAAGCGGCGGCCGACACGTCCGTTCTCCTCGACTTCCTCGCGCCTCGCGGCCTCGTCATGCAGGCGATCCGGAAGGCCTATCCCGGCATCGAGCCGAAGGACGTCCACGTCTGGACGCTCGCGGGGCCCACGCGCGTCCCGCGGATCGGCAGGCTCTGGGACGAGTGGAGGGCGATCGGCGCGCACCTCGTCGAAGACGGCTGGCCGCTTCCGACCGGACTGGGCGCCTTCACCGACTCGGGGACCTACGCTCCCACCTACCGGGTCGGGCCGTTCACCGGCGCCGATGGTCGTCTTCAGCTCTTCATCACCGACGGCTACGCCGCCTCCGCCGAGGCCCTTCAGGCCGCGAGCCTCGACCCGGTCCTCGGAAACCAGACCTCGATGTGCCTCTTCACGTCGAAGTTCGAGATCTCCTACGAGAAGGAGCGCCACCTCCTCCACCTCGACCCCGCCGCCTCCGATTTCCCGCAGCGGCTCGCCGAGACGCTGGGCCGCGAGGTCACGGCGAAGGACTGCCTCGGATACGCGTCCATCCTGAACAACGCCCGCGAGGCGGCGATGCCCGTCGGGAAGAAGACGATCACCGCGGACGACTTCTTCCAGAAGAAGGAGTGGCACGTCCTCTCGCTCATGGGGAGCATGCTCCCGGAGCCGTACACGGGGCTCCCGGGCGTCGAGGAGGTCCGGCCGGGGGTCTACCGCGTCACGACCCGCGCCTCCTCGGACGCCGGGATCCTCGACGTGACCCTCACGCTCCGCCTCATGGAGTCCTTCGACCAGACCGGCCTCGTCTTCTCGCCGCTGCTCGATCGCTTCTACCGCGGGCAGGACTGGAAGACGCGCCCCGTCAAGGTCTCCGACTCGGGCCGCATCCGCAACGAGCTCCAGACGCTCTTCTCCGAGGCGCTCGAGTACTTCGGCGACAACGGCATGAGGATCCACTTCGACCGGATCGACGACGCGGTCCTGGCGCCCGACAAGAAGGAGCTCATCCGCGAGGTGCTGACCTGGTACCGGGCCCACCACCCGACCTGGTTCGGCTGGCTCGAGATGGTGTGAGGGGGCCGAACCCGACATGGCCCTGATTCCGGTCGAACTGCCCTGGACGAAGACCGAGGTCCTCGAGGGGACCACCGTCGGCGAGCTGCTCGACTCGGGCCCGTCGGAGGGCCTCGACGTCGTCGCCGCCTGCGTCAACCGGCGCGTGGTGGCGCTCGACTTCCCGATCGAGTGCCCGAGCCGCGTCGAGCCCGTCGACGCCGTCTCCCGCGAGGGCGAGGAGGTCGTGAGGCGCACGGCCACCCTCCTCCTGCACGGCGTGGCGCGAAAGCTCTTCCCGAATGCGCGTCTCCACGTGGGACAGAGCCTGCGGGGGGGCTATCACTACGGCGTCTCGGGCGAGCACCCGCCGCTGGCCGAGCTCGCAGCCCGGCTCGACGAGGCGCTGCATCACGAGGCCGAGGCGGGCCGGCAGGTCGTCCGGCAGGAAGTCTCGATCGACGCCGCCCTCCACCTCTTCGAGCAGGAAGGGGAGACGCTCAAGGTCCGCCTTCTGCGCGTCTGGCCGTCGCACCGCGTTCCTCTCGTCTCCTGCCTCGGATTCACCGACGTGCGGCACGGGCCCTACGCCCTCTCTGTCCGCTGCTGTCGGAGCTTCCACGTGGAGGCGTACGGGCAGGGGCTCCTCCTCGTCTTCGACGGCGAGACCGGCGTGCCGCCCGCGGTGAGGGAAGAGGGCCGGGTCCTCTTCAACGCCTACACCGAGACGAAGCGCTGGAACGAGCTGATCGGCGTCGGGACGGTCCCCGACCTGAACGACCTCTGCCTCGGCGACCGGATCAAGCACGTCATCCGGATCGCCGAGGGGCAGCAGGAGAAGAAGATCGCCGAGCTGGCCGACCGGATCGCGGCGCGGCGCGACGAGCTGCGCGTCGTCTGCATCGCGGGGCCCTCGTCCTCCGGCAAGACGACGTTCGTCAAGCGCCTCTCCATCCAGCTCGAGGTCAACGGCATCACGCCGCGGACCCTCTCGCTCGACGACTACTACGTCGACCGGGACAAGACACCGCTCGACGCCGACGGGGACTTCGACTTCGAGGCGCTCGAGGCGATCGACCTCCCGCTCTTCCTTCCGCACCTGAAGGCGCTCGTCGACGGCCAGGAGGTCCTGACGCCGGTCTACGAGTTCCGCGTGGGGCTGAGGAAGCCCGAAGCCGAATGGCGGATGCGGACGCTCGGGAAGAACGAGGTTCTCCTCATCGAGGGGATCCACGCGCTCAACCCGCGCCTGACCGAGAGCGTTGCCGAGAACCAGAAGTTCCGGATCTTCATCAACGCCCTGACGCAGCTCTGCATCGACGACCACAACCGGATCCGGACGAGCGACGGGCGCCTGCTCCGGCGCCTCGTTCGCGACCGGAAGTACCGCAACTACTCCGCCGAGACGTCGATCCTGCGGTGGCCCAAGGTGCGGGCGGGCGAGGAGAAGCACATCTTCCCGTTCCAGGAGCGCTGCGACGCGATGTTCAACTCGGCGCTCGCCTACGAGACGGCCGTCCTGAAGAGCTTCGCCTACCGCTACCTGCTCGAGATCCCTCCCGATTCGCCCGCGCAGGCCAAGGGGTACCAGCTCCGCCGCTTCCTCGAGCTCTTCGTCCCGGTCTGGCCGGACGACGTCCCCGCCACGAGCATCCTCCGCGAGTTCATCGGCGGGAGCGGCTTCTCCTACAAGTAGGGCGAAAAGAGAACGAGGGCGCGTATTCACGCGCCCTCGTTCGAACCTCGATCGCCGCGACCCCGCGGCGTGTGCGTTCCTAGAACAGCTTGCCGCCGAAGGCGACGACCACGCCGGAGAAGACGACGGAGACCATCGTCATCAGCTTGATGAGGATGTTGAGGGACGGCCCGGTCGTGTCCTTGAAGGGGTCGCCGATCGTGTCGCAGGCGACGGCGGCCTTGTGGGCGTCGGAACCCTTGCCGCCGTAGTTGCCGCGTTCGATGTGCTTCTTGGCGTTGTCCCACGCGCCGCCGGCGTTGTTCAGCATGATCGCGAGGACGAAGCCGCAGGAGAGGCTGCCGACGAGGAGGCCCATGACGCCGGCGACGCCGAAGACGAGGCCGACGACGATGGGGACCACGATCGAGAGCAGCGAGGGGACCAGCATCTCGCGCTGGGCGCCGGCCGTGGAGATGGCGACGCACCTGGCGTAGTCGGGCTTGGTGGTGCCCTGCATGATGCCCGGCATCTCCTTGAACTGGCGGCGGACCTCTTCGACCATCGAGCCGGCGGCACGGCCGACCGCCTTCAGCGTCATGGCCGAGAAGACGAGGACCATCATGGCGCCGATGAAGATGCCGCAGAGGACGGACGGGTTCATCAGGGTGGCGTCGTAGGCGGCCATGAACGTGGCCATCGTCGCGCTGCTGGTTCCGACGAGGGTCTTCCCCGCGGCGGTCGCGGCCGCGAGGGCCTCGGCCGGCGCCTCGGCGGTCTTCCCCTTGAAGAACGCGATCGGGCCCTGGATGGCCAGGAGGTTCGGAGCCTCGGCGGCCATGCGGCCGAGCCACACCCGGATCTCCTCCAGGTAGCCGGCGAGAAGCGCCATCGCGGTGAGCGCCGCGGAGCCGATGGCGAAGCCCTTGCCGGTCGCCGCGGTGGTGTTGCCGAGCGAGTCGAGGGCGTCGGTGCGGTGGCGGACCTCTGCGGGGAGGTGCGCCATCTCGGCGTTGCCGCCGGCGTTGTCGGCGATGGGGCCGA
>CALBDV010000618.1 GCA_937927565.1 uncultured Holophagales bacterium | reverse complement strand
GCACTCGACGAGCCGGCAGGCGCGCGAGTGCGAGGACTGCCACAACAACCCCAAGACGCTCGGGCTCGGCGCCGGGATCCTGGACCCGGTTGCGCAGGGCCTCGGAATCAACTTCGCGCTGGACCGGGTCGTGGACGAGCAGGGGCGACCTCTCCAGGACAACTCGCACGAGGGTGCCCGCCCCTTCAACAAGGCGGAGCTGGACCGGATCAACCGCCTGGGCCTCTGCGTCGCCTGTCACCAGGAGATGAAGGACCCGGAAACCTGGAAGACGGTCACCGACATCAACGGTTTCGCCAGGACGAACGAGCTCCACAAGCTCTTGCTCAAGCGGCTCTTCGATCGAAGCCTTCTTCCGGCGGAAGAAGGGGATGAAGCGGAGCAGGCGCCATGACGACGAAAAAGGAACCGGAGGAGGCTTTCGTATGACGAAGACGGTGTTCTCAGCTGCGCTCGTTGCCTCGATCCTGGCAACGGCAACGGTGGCCGCCCAGTGGCAGCCGTTCCCCCCGCCCGAGAAGACGCCGATGCCGGCGCCCGCTCCCGAGGCGAAGCCGACGCCGGCTCCGGCCGCCGCCCCGGCCGCGAAGCCGGCCGCGCCCGCCCAGGAGACCATGCCCGTCGTCACCATCGGCAAGACCGAGATCAGCATGAGCGGCTTCGTGCGCCTCCGTTCGACGAGCACCTTCGACTACGAGATCGACTCGGCGCTGCTGACCGACGAGAGCCGCACCTTCATGGACGCGCGGTCCTACCTGACGCTCCAGGCGAAGCACGGACCGATCCTAGGCGTCCTCAGCCTCGACCTCGCGGGCGACGACTTCAACGACGGCGTCAAGTGGGGCAACCCGGGCAACCCGGGCTACCAGAGCACCTGGAACGTCCAGACGCGGCTGGCCTACATCCAGTGGAACACCAAGCACGTGAACCTGCTCTTCGGCCGGATGCCGGCGCGCCTCGGGAACGGCATCGTCGCCAACGTCAACCGCGACGCCGGCCGGATCATCTTCAAGACCGGAATCGGCAACTTCGTCGGCACGGCCGTCAAGGGAGCCGACGACCGCACCGTGCCGGGTACCGAGGGCGGGCTCGATGCCTACATCCTCCTCTACACCGGGAAGCCCTACAAGAAGGGGACGACGAACCTGAACTACCAGGCCTGGATCGGCAAGCAGGACCCGACGGAGAACCCGGGGAAACCGCTCTACCCGAGCAAGCTCATCGTCGGCACGAGCTTCGACCTGAAGCTCGACAAGCTCATGCTGAAGCTCGAGGGGAACTACCTCGGGGGCGACTCGGGCGGCGCCAAGGCGGCGATCCGGGACAACGAGGCGGGCATGCTCTGGCTCGACTCCGACTACCAGGTGAGCAAGAAGGTCGCCCTGGGGGCCATGTTCGGCTACGGGACGGGCGACAACAACCCGGCGGACGACACGCAGCACAACTTCCAGGCGTTCTTCCTCGACGAGAACGCCTACACGTACACGAACATCTACTCCGACGACCTGCACGGTTTCCGGGGTGCGTTCCCGGGCAGCGTCAACTTCGGCTCGGGCTTCGCGAACACGATGTTCTTCCAGGCGCACGTGCGCGCGCAGCTGAATCCCAAGACCGAGCTCACCGGGAGCTACACCTATCTCCACGCGAACAAGGCGCAGAAGGTCGGGGCCGGGCCGATCGGCAACCGGAGCACGACCCAGACGGCGACGACCCAGGACATCGGGCACGAAATCGACGCGAACGTCTCGTACAAGATCGTGCCCGCCGCGACGCTCTGGCTGCGGACCGGCCTTCTCCTCACGGGGGATCTCTGGGGCAAGGACGCGTCCGACGTCGGCAAGGTCGAAGCGTTCATCGAGCTGAAGTTCTAGGAGGAAGCGATGTCGGAAAAGACCATCACCGAGAACCCGGTCACCCGGCGCACGTTCGTCCAGGCCGGCGCCGCCGTCACCGCGGCCACGACGATCGCGGCGCGCAGCCTGTCGGCGGAGCCCCTGCTCCAGGCGACCGGCGCGGCGGCCCCCGTCGACCACAGCAAGACCGAGGAGGCCTACCGGAAGCAGTGGACGTGGGACAAGAAGGGCCGCATGACCCACATGCTCAACTGCACCGGCGCGTGTCCGCACTGGGTCTACGTCAAGGACGGCGTCGTGATGCGGGAGGAGCAGAGCCGCGACCTGCCGGGGTTCACCGGGATCCCCGAGTACAACCCGCGCGGCTGCAACAAGGGCGCCTGCGGCACCGACTACATGTACGCCGAGCACCGGATCAAGTACCCGCTGATCCGAGTCGGCGAGCGAGGCGAGGGCCGCTGGCGGCGCGCCTCCTGGGACGAGGTCCTCGACCTGATCGGGAACAAGATCCTCGACACGATCCAGAAGGACGGCCCGGACGCGATCAGCGTCTACAGCCCCGTCCCGGCGGTCTCGCCGGTCTCCTTCGCGGCCGGCCACAGGTTCGCCGGGCTCATCGGCGGGCACACCTACACGTTCTTCGACTGGTACTGCGACCACCCGATGGGGATGACCCAGACGATGGGCATCCAGGGCGACCTCGCCGAGACCGCCGACTGGTACAACGCGAAGACGATCCTCATCTGGGGCGCGAACCCGATGACGACCCGCATCCCGGACGCCCACACGCTGACGGAGGCGCGCTACAACGGGACCTCGGTCGCCGTCATCACGCCGGAATACTGCTCCTCCGCCGTCCACGCCGACGAGTGGCACCACCCGAAGCCGGGGACCGACGCGGCCCTCGCGAACGCGATGGCGCACGTCATCATCCGCGACAAGCTCTACGACACCGGCTTCATGAAGGAGCAGACCGACCTGCCGTTCCTCGTCCGGACGGACACGGGGCGGTTCCTGCGCCAGGTGGACCTTCAGAAGGACGGCAGCGACGAGCTCTTCTACTGCTGGGACACGAAGACGAAGATGCCGGTCCAGATGAGGGGCTCGTGGGGCGAGAAGCCGAAGGTGAAGCCGCCGGTGGAGCCGGGCTTCTTCGGCCGCAACACGCTCACGTTCGAGCCCGGGACGATCGCCCTCGGAGACCTCGATCCGGCGCTCGAGGGGACGTTCACGGTCAAGCTGGCGAACGGCAAGAGCGTCACCGTCCGGCCCGTCTTCTCGCTGCTCAAGGAAGCCCTCGCGAAGGACTTCACGCCGGCGAAAGCGTCCGGGATCACCGGCATCCCCGTGGCGGCGATCGAGACCCTCGCCAAGCGCTTCGGCACGGCCAAGCCGGCCATGATCATCCACGGCGCCGGGACGAACCACTGGTACCACGCCGACGTCATCGTTCGCGCGATGCTTCTCCTCTGCGCGCTCACGGGCGCGATCGGGAAGAAGGGCGCGGGCTGGAACCACTACGTCGGGCAGTGGAAACCGACGCCGCTGCTCGGCCTCGCGCCGATCGCCTTCCCGAAGCCGAAGCACAAGTTCATGAACTCCGCTCTGTGGGTCTACCTCCACGGCGAGGTCTACGACTCGATGGAGAGAATCGGCTTCGACGCGAACAAGTATGTCCGGGAATCGATCGAGAAGGGCTGGATGCCGGTCTTCCCGAAGCACGGCAAGTCCCCGAAGGTCTTCATCTGCTATCGGGCGAACTTCCTCACGCAGTCGAAGGGGCAGGAATACACCCTCCGGAACCTCTGGCCGAAGCTCGACCTGATCGTGACGGCCGACTTCCGGATGTCGACGCAGGCGCTCTGGAGCGACGTCGTCCTCCCGGCGGCCTTCTGGGCGGAGAAGCTCGACCTCAACATGACGGAGGAGCACACCTACATTCAGGTCAACGAGGCGACGGTGCCTCCTTCGTTCGAGTCGAAGACCGACTGGCAGATCTTCCGGGAGCTCTCGGAGCGCGTTGCCCAGCTCGCGGTGAAGCGCGGATTCACGAAGTTCCACGACAACATCTCAGAGATCGACCGGGATCTCAGCCTCCTCGCAGAGGAGTTCACGGCGAAGGGACGCTTCGCCACGGAGGAGGCCGTCGCGCAGGCGATCCTCGACGGGGCGCCCCCGACGAAGGGGATCACGGTGCAGCAGCTCCGTGAGCAGGGGCCCCAGCGCTTCAAGGCGAACTGGACATCCCCGATGGTCCCGGACGAGCCCTACGTACCCTTCCGGTTCTACACGGACCAGAAGAAGCCCTGGCCGACGATGACGGGCCGGATGCAGTTCTACATCGACCACCCCTGGTTCATGGAGCTCGGCCAGGCGCTGCCGCTGCACCAGCCGCCGCTCGAGGCGGACAAGTACCCGCTCGTCTACAACACCCTCCACGCGCGCTTCGGAATGCACTCGATGTGGAAGGACAGCAAGCTGATGCTCCGGCTCGAGCGGGGCGGCCCCCTGGCCTGGATGAACCCGAAGGACGCCGGCACGAGGGGTCTCGTCGACAACGACTGGGTCGACGTCTTCAACGATCACGGCAAGGTGACCTGCCGCGTAAAGATCGCCGAGAGTGTCCAGCCGGGGCAGGTGAACCTGCCCTTCGGCCCCGAGCGCTACCTCGACCTGCGGGAGGGGAACTCCCAGAGCCCGCTGCCGATCCGCATCAAGCCCACCCACATCGCCGGCGGGTACGGACACCTTGTGTTCAAACCGAACTACTACGGTCCGTCCGGCCATAACCGCGACGTCAGGGTCGAGGTCCGGCGATACATGGGAGCGCGGAGCCTTTAGGCTTCGGAAGAGAAGAGGTGAGCGTGATGATGACCGCCGCGATGAAGCCGAAGAGGCAGCTCGTCCGCGTGATCGACCTGAACAAGTGCATCGGCTGCCAGACCTGTACCGTCGCCTGCAAGAACCTCTGGACGAAGGGCAAGGGCGAGGACTACATGTACTGGATGAACGTCGAGACGAAGCCGGGCGCGGGGTATCCGAAGAACTGGGAGTCGATGGGAGGGGGCTACAAGGACGGCAAGGTCCAGGACGGGAAGCTCCCGACGCAGGCGGAGTACGGGATTCCCTGGGAGTTCGACATCAAGCGCCGCGTCATGGACGGAAACCCGATGCGCGTCTTCCCGAGCCCGCTCCCGACCTGGGGACCGAACTGGGACGAGGACCAGGGCAAGGGCGAGTACCCGAACAACTACTACTTCTACCTCCCGCGCATGTGCAACAACTGCGAGAACCCGGCCTGCGCCGCCGCGTGTCCGACCGACGCGATCTACCGGCGGCCCGAGGACGGGATCGTGATGGTGGACCTCGAGAAGTGCGATGGGTCCCAGCAGTGCGTGAAGGCCTGCCCGTACAAGAAGGTCTACTTCAACTTCCCGGCGTACAAGGCGAGCAAGTGCATCAGCTGCTACCCGCGGATCGAGAAGGGGGAGGCCCCGGCCTGCGTGGCGCAGTGCGTCGGGCGCGCGATGTTCGTCGGCTGGAAGGACGACGCGAACGGGGTCGTGTCGAAGCTCGTCAACCAGTGGAAGGTGGCCCTGCCGCTCCACCCGGAGTTCGGGACCGAGCCGAACGTCTTCTACATTCCGCCGTTCAGCCCGCCGGTCGAGGACGCGATGGGTGTCGCGGGCAAGCCGCGGATCCCCGACGGCGAGCTGGAGAAGCTCTTCGGACCCGGCGTCAAGGCCGCGCTCGCCACGCTCAAGGCCGAGCGCGAGAAGAGGAGCAAGGGGCAGCCGAGCGAGCTGATGAACCTCCTGATCGCCTACAAGGAGAAGGACCTCTATGCGCTCAAGGGCATGTGAGGCGAGCATTGGCTAGCGAGATGGCGGCGGGGGGGGCCTGGGCCCTCCTCGCCGTCTCCTTCCGCTATCCCCGTCCCGACCTGCACGAGTCGCTTCGAGGGGGTGGTTTCGCTGCGGAGCTCTCGCTGGAGATGGGCAAGCTCGGCCTCGGAGAGCTCCCGGAGCTCAGCGACCTCGCGAGGCTGAGCCTGGACATGACGGACAGGTTCGACCTGTTCGAGAGCGCCTACATCGACGCCCTGGATCTCGCCGACGCGAAGCGCGGCCCTTCCCCTTACGAAGCGAGCTACTCGCCAGGGCAGGCCGCCGACGTGCTTCTGAACGTGAAACGACACTACGTCGAGTCGGGTCTGAACGTCGGGCCCGCCGAACGGCCCGATCACGTGGCCGTCGAGCTCGAGTTCCTCGCCCACCTGGCGAATCGACAGAAAGACCCGACGGACGGCGAGAGCTTCCGTGAGGCCGAAAGGAGGTTCCTGACGGCGCACCTGGCTCACTGGATGCCGGCCTTCTCGGAGCGTCTCGCCGAGCGGCCGGGAATGGAGGTCCACGCGAAGCTCGCGGCGCTCGCCGGGATCCTGGGAAAGGCCCGGGCGGCGGCGGCCCCCGGCCCCGCGGAAACCTGACCCGTGGCGCGCCCTCCTCGACTGGAAGCCGATCGCTGTGCTCGCTCGTGGCGCACGGCCCCGTGCTACGAGTGCTACGACGGCTGTCCGGTCGAGGGCGCGCTGGATCTTCGCCCGCTCCCCCGGTTCAACGCCCCCTGCGTGGCGTGCGGCGCGTGCGCCGCGGCGTGTCCGACGGGCGCCCTCGACTGGCGCCCGTCCTGGCCGGGGGGGCAGCCGCCCACGGTCGTCGCCTGCGCACGCGCGGACGCCGGCAGCACGGCACGCGTCCCCTGCCTCTCCGCGCTCGGGCTCGAAGAGCTGGCGAACCTGGTCCGCGTGCGCGGCTCGGTCACGGTGGTTCGCGGGACGTGCGAGGGGTGCGATCTCGCCGGCTCGCTGGGAGTCTGGAGGCGGAACCGCGACCGCCTGCGTGCGGTTCTCGTCGCACTCGGGGAGCCGGAGTCGAGGCTGATCGAGCGGTCCGGACCGGTGTCCGCGGGGCCGGCGACGGACAGGGGCGTGAACCTCGGCCGTCGCGGATTTCTGTTCAATCTCTGGACCCCGCCCACGAACGGGAGCGGAACGGCGTTGAAGCAGCTCGCCGAACGGCATCCGGGCGCCCGGCGCGACAGCCCCGGGGAGTGGTTCGTGCCGTCCCTTCTGCAGGGCTGCGACGGTTGCGGGCGCTGCGTCACCGCGTGTCCCACGGGAGCGCTGGAGAGAAAGGGATCGGCGTTCGTCGTGGACCCGCTTCTCTGCCGCCCGGAGTGCCGTCTCTGCGCCGAGGTCTGTCCACGGCGCTGCCTCGAAGTCACGGCCGCGGGGCGTAGGCCGGAACCGGTGACGCTCGACGTGCCCTCGCCCGTCGCGGGAGCCGTCGCGTGAGGGGCGGCGGCCCGCCGTCCTACCGGGCCGCCCTTTCGGCTGCCGTCCTCACGGTGCTCTGGGCCTTGCCCGCGACGGCCCAGGACGCTTCGTCCACGGAGGCGGCCCCGGCCGTCCCGGCCGTGGAGGCCGTCGCGGAGGTCGTGGGGCCGCTCGACCTCGCGGAATACCCGACGGCCCGGGTCGTCACCGGCGAGGAGGCCCGCAGGCTCGGGGCGGAGACCCTCGCCGAAACCCTCTCCCTGGTGCTCGGCGCCTCTCCCGCCCCGGTGGGCGACCGCGCGGAGGCCGGCTTCAACCTGCGCGGCTTCGACCTGCGCCGCGTCCCCGTCTATCTCGACGGGATCCCGGTGTACGTCCCCTACGACGGCGTCGTCGACCTCGACCGCTTCCTCATGGCTGCGACGGGCGGAGTCGTCGTCAACAGCGGGTTCAGCTCCCTGACGTACGGCCCCAACGCTCTCGGTGGCACCGTGAACCTGCTCCGGCGACGGCCGTCACGGCCGCTCGAAGGCCAGGTGAGGCTGGCCGCCGGGAGCGGGTCTCTCGGCGGTCTGAACGCGGCGGTCGGTTCTGCGGGGAAGCGCTGGTACGTCGAGGCGACGGCGGCCCTGCGACGAACGGACGACTCGCTCCTCGGCGGGGAAGAGGTCCAGCGCGAGAACTCCTTCTACCGCGACACGCTGGCCGCGGTCACCGCCGGGTTCCTTCCCGGGGAGGGGCACGAGATCGCCCTGACTCTCATCCGTCAGGACGGCGAGAAGGGGCAGCCGCCCTACGCCGGCGACGATCCGGCCGCGAGGGTGAGGTACTGGCGCTGGCCCGACTGGGACAAGCAGAGCGTTTACCTGCGAAGCCTGAACCGGCTCGGGGATCACTACGAGCTGCGGGTTGACGTCTTCCACGACACGTTCGCCAACACGCTGAACAGCTACGACGATGCCTCGTACACGACCCAGACGAGGAAGTCCTCATTCCGGAGCGACTACGACGACTTCACGAACGGGGGCAAGGTCGAGCTGCGGCGTTCGAAGGGCCGGTCGAGAACGACGCTGTCGGTCCACGCGAAGCAGGACGTCCACCGCGAGCGGAACAACGAGGGCCCGTGGAGCCGCTACGAGGACGCCACGACCTCCTTCGCTCTCGAAGAGCAGGTCCTCCTCGGTTCCGCGACGAGGCTGGTCGCCGGAGCCTCGTTCGACAGCCAGCGGACGGCTGAGGCGATGGGGCTTCCGAACGGCGACGCGGAGGCGCTCAACGGCGCGCTCGCGCTCTTCCATCCCGTCGGTCCTTCGACCGAAGTCCACGCGGCGCTGTCCCGCCGGACGAGGCTCCCGACCCTGAAGGACCGCTATTCCTGGCGCCTGGGCACCTCTCTGCCCAACCCCGGCCTCGGACCCGAGTCCGTCCTCTCGGCCGAGGCGGGGGTCGGAGGGAGCTGGTCGGGCGCCGGCAGGTGGAGCGCGACCCTGTTCTGGGCGAGGCTGGACGACGCGATCGAGTCCGTCCCGATCGCCTCGAACCTCGAGCAGTACCAGAACGTCGGACAGGTCCGTCACGTGGGGGCCGAGTTGGCGCTGGAGCGCCCAATCGCCTCCTGGCTCGAGGCGGGTCTCCGGGCGGGCTACATCGAGAGGACGAGGCTCTCGGGCGCGGATCTCGCCCTCACCGGCGTTCCCCGGTTCAGGACTTTCGCTTTCGCGTCGGCACAGGCAACGCCCTGGCTTTCCTTCCGGGCCAGCGCGGAGATCGAGAGCGGCCGGTCGAGCAGGACGCCCTCCGGGGCGGTGCGGGAACTGGGCGGCTTCGCCGTATGGCACGCCGCCGTTCGGGCGACGCTCCACGCAGGGGTCGAAGCCGAGCTGCGCCTCGACAATCTCCTGGACCGGCGCTACTCGCGGGAGGAGGGGTATCCGGAGGCGGGCCGGGCCCTGACGGCCTCTCTGTCATGGGCGTTCTGAAGGGCGCGGCGGGACCCGCCGCGCTCTCCCCGCTCTGGCAGCGAGCCGCGGTGCTGGGGAGCCTCTGGGCGGCCTCGGAGATCGTCCTCGGCAGCTTCCTGCACAACCTGCGCGTCCCGTTCTCGGGCCACGTCCTGACGGCGATCGCGATCCTGGTCCTCGTCGCGGGGCACCGGCGCTGGCCCGAGGTCGGGCTGATCGCCCGCGCCGGTCTGATCGCCGCGGTGATGAAGTCGACGTCCCCGAGCGCCGTCCTCTTCGGACCGATGCTCGCGATCGCGGCGGAGGCGCTGGCGATGGAGGCGGGCGTCCGGCTCCTCGGCGGCCGGCTGCCGGGATTCGCGCTCGGCGGGGCGCTGGCGATGTCGTGGACGCTCGTCCACAAGGTCCTGAGCCTGCTCCTCACCTACGGCCTGGACGTCGTACCGCTCTACCGGGAGGTCGTCGCCTGGGCCGGGAAGCAGGTCGGGCCGATCCCGCTGGGGCCCTGGGGGCCGCTGGCGGCGCTGGCGCTGCTCAATCTCGTCGCGGGTGCGGCGGTTGCGCTCTGCGGCTCGCGGCTCGGCCGGTCCTCCGGCGGGGAACCGGTCCGCGCCCGGCCGGGGGCGGCGGTCGCCGACTGGCGAAACCGGGTCGGAACGACGTCGGTGACGGAGACGTCTCCGTCGCTGGTCTCGCTCGCGGGCTGGTGCCTCGTCCTGCCGGGGGGCATGTTCGCGTTCACGCGGGTCCCGCTCGCTTTCAAGGCAGCCCTCGCGGCGCCGGTGGTGCTCGCCGCTCTCTTACGCTATCGCCGGGCGCTTCGTCACCTCGGCCGGCCCGGGTTCTGGCTCGCCCTGGTGGGGCTCACCCTGGCCTCGGGCGGGGTCGCGGGAGCGCTCTCCACACGTCCCGGAACGACCTTCCTGACGGGACTCGAGGCGGGACTCGGCATGAGCCTGCACGCGGTCTTCGTGAGCATCTCCTTCGCCGCCCTCAGCGTCGAGGTCGCCCATCCGCGGGTGCGGTCCTGGGCGCAGGGAATCGGTGGCGGGCAGCCCCACCGGGCGCTTCAGGCGGCTTTCTCGGCGCTCCCGCTCGCCATCGCCGCGCTGCCTCCGGGGCGCGAGATCGTGCGGCGCCCCTTCCAGGCCCTGGGCGGGCTCCTGCCGAGGCTCGAGGGCTGGCTGTCCGAGCACGGATCGGCGGGAACCGTGGCCGGTGTCGTGACCGGGCATCGCGGGGAAGGGAAGACGACGTTCGTCGCGAAGGTCGTGGAAGGCCTGCGCGGGAGGGGCCTGCGAGTCGCGGGAATCCTCTCCCCGGGCGAGCTGCGCGAAGGGGTGCGCTGGACCATCGACCTCGTGGATCTCTCGACGGGGCATCGGCGTCCCTTCGCGACCCGGGAAACGTCGTCGGCCTGGCCCGGGACCGGGGCCTTCTTCGTCGATCCGGCGGGCCTCGCCGCGGGGGAGATCGCACTTTCCCCGGAGGCGGTCGACGGGGCCGACCTCGTCGTCGTCGACGAAGTCGGCCCCTGGGAGCTCGCGGGGAACGGCTGGGCGGAGGCGCTCGAGCGGCTCCGCGGAAGCGGCCACCCGCCGCTGATCCTCGTGGCCCGCCGGTCCCTCGCCGACGAGGTCCTCGCGAGGTTCGCGCCGACCGGGGCGCCGGTCTGGGACGTGTCGGGAGTCGCACCGGACGAGGTCGTCGAGGCACTCTCCCGTTCACGGGTGGCGCCCATTCCGGGCTGAGCCGGTAACAGCTCGAGGGTGCGCGGACGCCGCGCGCCGCAGAACCGTTCGAGTATCCGGGACCCCTCATGACGACCGTCATCAGAACCTCGTGAATGGGAGACCCCGCCCTTGACGGGCGGACGGCTGAGCGCCAGAGTCCATGATGTGAATGCGAGAAACGACGACTCCGGTAGCCGGGAGACTTCTCCGTGAGGCGCGGGGCCGTCCTCGCTGAGACGCTCGCCGGCCTCCTCCTCGGCACGGCCCTGGGTGTCGGGACCTACACCTTCGTCTACGCGAAGGGCGCCTCCTACCTCTCCAACGATCCGAACGCGTGCGCGAACTGCCACGTCATGACCGAGCAGCTCGACGGCTGGTCGCGGGGGAGCCACCGGGCCGTCGCGACCTGCAACGACTGCCACACCCCCCCGGGCTTCTTTGCCAAGTACGCGACGAAGGCCTCGAACGGGTTCTGGCACTCCTTCGCCTTCACGACGGGGCGCTTCCCCGACCCGATCCAGATCAC
>CALBDV010000617.1 GCA_937927565.1 uncultured Holophagales bacterium | reverse complement strand
GCGACGCATGGCGGCATCATGCCAGCGGCGGGCTCTTGCGGGCGCGAGGTCTGGTTCGACGACGTGACGAACCGACCGGCGCAGGCTCGACACGCCCCCGCCGGGCCGCCTGCCTCCGCAGTCTCTCTGCCCGGGCGATGCACGTCAGCCCTGGTACGGGTAGCGCCACTGGGTGGCCGGGACGAACGTCTCCTTGATCGTCCGCGGGCTGATCCAGCGGAGGAGGTTGAGGCTCGAGCCCGCCTTGTCGTTCGTGCCGCTCATCCGCGCGCCGCCGAACGGCTGCTGCCCGACGACCGCGCCGGTCGGCTTTTCGTTGATGTAGAAGTTGCCGGCCGCGTGTTCGTTCGAGTGCGATCTCAAAGGGGTCTCGTCGTGCTCTCGATGGTGATGGGCCCGACGATATTCACACGTACGGGTGTTCCGTCCACACGTATGGTCTTCAACAGGGCGAGGGATCCGGACGACGTCTCGCTGAGGTCGAGACCCGATTCGAGTGATCGATGGGACGACCCTTCCGTCGTCAGCTTGATTCTGACGGCCGTCCCGTCGTCTCCCGGCATCGAACCGTCCATGTCGATCACGGTCCTGATCAGCGCACACGGCTGCACCTGGAACGACACGAGCCTCTCGAACGTCATCGCCATCGAGCCGTTCGTGACCTTCGTCCTGCGGTCGCCAAGGAACCTCTGCAGGACCGCCTACATACTCCCGTGCCAGGCATGAAATCGTGTATTTTCATGAAAATACACGATTTCATGCCTGGCACGATCTCCGGCGGCACGATTTCGAGCAGTCTCCGGGCCTCCGCGAAGGCCCTCGCGGGTGCGGTGCGGCGAGATTCCGGTCGACGGGAAACGAAAGACCTTCGGCGGGACCCTCGAGCCGAGGACGGAGCAGATCCCTTCTTCGCGGCCCCGGCCGATGGGCTCTCCTCGGCCCGGCTGTCCGCCGGCGACGCGAGGCATCCCGCGAGGAGCAGCGGAGCGACGGGCGTCGGTCCGGGCATGGGCATCACCGTCTCTCTTCCGGAATCCCGTCGGAAGGGGGGAGGTCCGACACGAGCCGGGCTGCCGTCAATGGTCCTTTCGGGAAACCTGTCCTTCCCCAACGACGGGCTTCCGCGGAGTCGGCACGCGCGAGGAAACTACGCTGGGATCGTGTGACCGACCCGGACGGCGCTCCTTCCGGCGGGACTCGCCGTGAAGCTCCTGCCGTCCTCGACGTCGCCCGGACCCGGCTGCGTCCGGCGGGGCCGACCGCTTCAGGAGGGAGAAACATGACGGGAACTCGGGGAATCGTCCTGGCCCAGCTGGGAATCCTCCTGTGCGGCGCCGCTCCGGCCGCGGCTCAGGCGGCGTCCCGACCGAACATCGTCTACATCCTCGCCGACGATCAGGGCTGGAAGGACGTCGGCTTCCACGGCTCCGACATCCGGACGCCGGCGCTGGACAGCCTCGCCCGGACCGGCGCGCGCCTCGAGCAGTTCTACGCGCAGCCGATGTGCACGCCGTCCCGCGCCGCCCTGCTGACGGGGCGCTATCCGCACCGGTACGGGCTCCAGACCATCGTCATCCCCTCGAACGGCAGGTACGGCCTCGCGACCGACGAGTTCCTTCTCCCCGAGGCGCTGAAGGAGGCCGGGTACCGGACCGCCATCGTCGGCAAGTGGCACCTGGGCCATGCGGACCGGAAGTACTGGCCGCGTCAGCACGGGTTCGACCACCAGTACGGCCCGCTCCTCGGCGAGATCGACTACTTCACGCACTCCGCTCACGGCACGCGCGACTGGTTCCGCAACAACGAACCAGTCCGCGAGGAGGGCTACGTCACGAACCTGATCGGCTCGGAGGCCGTCAAGCTGGTCGAGGGGCACGACCCGAAGGTCCCCCTTTTCCTGTACCTGGCGTTCACGGCCCCTCACGCCCCGTACCAGGCCCCTCAGGAGTACCTCGACCGGTACGCGCACGTCGGCGACCCGTCCCGCCGGGCCTACGCGGCGATGATCACCGCCATGGACGACGAGATCGCGCGCGTCCTGGCCGCGCTCGAGAAGAAGAAGATGCGCGAGAACACGATCGTCGTCTTCCAGAGCGACAACGGGGGGCCGCGCGACGCGAAGTTCACGGGCGAGGTCGACATGTCGAAGAGCACGATCCCTGCGGACAACGGTCCGTTCCGGGACGGCAAGGGGATGCTCTACGAGGGCGGCACCCGGGTCGCGGCGCTCCTCAACTGGCCCGGACGCGTGAAGCCCGGGACGGTGGTCGACGAGCCGATGCACGTCGTCGACATCTACCCGACGCTCGCGGCCCTCGCCGGCGCCTCGACCGCGAAGTGCAAGCCCCTCGACGGGCTGAACGTCTGGCCCGCCATCGCGGAGGGGAAGCCGTCACCGCGCACCGAGGTCGTCTACGACGTCGAGCCCTTCCGGGCCGCGCTCAGTCAGGGGCCCTGGAAGCTCGTCTGGCAGGCGACGCTCCCCTCGAGGACCGAGCTCTTCAACCTGGCGGAGGACCCCTCGGAGAAGACGGACCTCGCGGCGAAGAACCCGCAGAAGGTCGCCGAGCTGAAGGCCCGCGTGGAGGAGCTGGCGCGGACCGCGGTGCCGCCCCTCATTCTGCAGGAGGCCGTCGGGGCCGCCAGCCACGTCTTGTTCAGCTCGGTCGCGCTTCCGGCGGAGGTCAAGGAGCTCGAAGCGCAGCCCTGAGCTCCCCTCGCGCTTGACAGCCTCGCAGTGGAGGAGGGAGCCTTTCCCCGCTCCATGCGAGGCTGGCTGGCCGCGATTCTCCTCCTCGGCCCTGCGCTCTCCGTCCGCGCCGGCGACGGACGGGGGGACGGACCGTGGCGCGTCGTCATCCTGCACGGGACCGACGCCGCCCTCTCGGCGAGCCTCGTCCAGGACCAGGTCCTCCGGGCTGGCCTCCCGATCCGGGCCTCGCGTCCCGTCGAGTTCTACGCCGAGGCCCTCGACGCCTTCCGGTTCGCGGGATCGGAGTACGAGCCCGAGCTCGTCGGGTTCCTCCGGCGGAAGTACGCCACGCTCAGACCGGACGCCGTCGTCCCGATCTCGGACGTCGCCCTCGGCTTCCTCGAGAGGAACCGGACCGAGCTGTGGCCGGGGGTCCCGATCGTCTTCTCCTCCGTCCCCGCCGGGCTCCTGAAGAACCGTCCGGCCGCACCGGGCGTGACCGGCGTCGCCGTCGACTACGACTTCGCGGGGACGCTCGACCTCGCGCGCTCTCTCCAGCCGGCGGCGCGGAGCCTCGTCGTCGTCTCCGGGGTCGCGCCCTACGACCTCTCCTGGGACGAGCCCGTCCGAAGCGCGGCGGCCCGGCACCCCGGCCTCGAGGTCCGGATGCTGCGGGCGGGCTCCCTAGCGGAGTGCCTCGAAGCCGTGCGGAGGCTGGACCCCGCCGAGACCATCGTCCTCTACACGTCGATGTTCCGGGACGGAGCGGGCAGCTCTCACGACCCGCTCGACGTCCTCGTCCGCC
>CALBDV010000616.1 GCA_937927565.1 uncultured Holophagales bacterium | reverse complement strand
AAGACCTCCTGCCCGTGCTCGACGTTCTCCCGCGTGAAGAGGGTCGCCCCGGCGGCGTCGGTCACGCGCTCGGGGATCGGCGGGGCGTTCGTGTAGGTCAGGACGGTCACCACGGCGAGCAGGCCAAAGCCGAGCACCATCACGAGGATGACGGTGTGGCGCCACCACGATGAAAGCGGCTTTTCCGTCGAGGCGGTCGACATGGCTGATTCCTCTTTCACGAGTGCCGGACGGTACGAAAAGTCTTTCGAGGATCACCGGGCCGCTGCGGGTGAGAGCTAGGCAGGCGGGCGGCTCTCAGCCCTGCACGTTATCCGAAGCCGGCCCGCCGGAAACGTCGAGCCTGTCGACCCTTTCGTAGTAATAGAGCTTCGTCTTCATATCGCGAGGATTCTCGAGGACCCGTCCGACAACGTTGACGAGCCCGGGTTCATCATCGAACGAGAACCTGTCGAGGACCTTCATCGCGCCAACAGGCATGACCAGATTGCCCCAGTAGCTGCCGAGCTGGCCATAGCGAGCGGATGCGGGGACCTCTCGGAAAGCGCTCATCGCCAGGCTCCTTCGGGCAGGGATAATCAGTGCCCTTCGAGTCTACTTCGAGAGAATGGTCCTGGGCGTCCTCGGAGTCACCCCGAGACGTATCGGTCCGGGTCGCTACGCCGAGGATGTTCGCAGCGGCTGGATACTCGAGCTGCACGCACCGGCAGCATGCTTCCAGGAGCTGAGGGCGTACGTGCCGGCACATGCCGCCCCCTGCCGGCGGGCCGCTGCCTCACCGGGGCTCAGTCCTTCGCGTTGGAGACGATGTGTCCAGCCCCTTCGGCCCGAGCTCCTCCGCGACCGGTGGCGGCCAGCTGGAGCGTCAGCGGAAAGAGGACGTTGTTCTCGAGGTGGACGTGCTCGTGCACCTCCCGCTCGAGCTCCGCAAGGCCGTGATAGAGGCCACGGAACGTGTTGCAGGCCCATTCCGGCGGCACGTGACCGGAGGTCAGCGCGCGGATTTCCCGCAGCCCTTCGCCCACTAAAACGTGCTCGCGCTCGCACTCGGCGATCGCGACTGCAAGCCCCTCGGAACCGGGCGCCTCACAGCGCGCGACCGCCAGCTCCAGGCGCTCGATGGCCGGAAACACCGACGCTTCCTCCTCGCGCATGTGAGCGACGAGAGCGCCTTCCAGGGCGCGTATCGTCGCCGTGAGCCGCGGCAGCACCTCCGGCATCGCAGCGCCATGCACGGCCTCGACCCGGTCCGCCATCTTCACGAGCCGCGGCAGCTCGCCGCGCAAGGCGACGTGGTACCGGCCGACGATCAGCTTGGCGAGGTCGGCGAGCGAGTCCGGCAGCGCTCCGAGCCACGATCCGGGGCGATCGGAGGAGGTGGAGCGATCGGCGCCATCCGATGCGACGATGGACTCCCGGATCTCGTCGACCAGGGGCGCGAGGGCGACCCCGGCCCGGCTCGCCGCCTCGGCGAGGCTCTTCCCGCCGCCGCAGCAGAAATCGATCGCATGGCGTTGGAAGACCCGGATCGTGCCCGGGCGGAGACGCGCCAGGTCGGCGACCCGTGCGAGCGTCAGGTCTGCCGGGAGCTCGGTGGGGGAGGTCGTGGTCGCGGAGTGGGATGGCGAAGTCATCTCGAAGTTCCTCCTCTGGGCGATTGACGATGTTAACCGCATATTAAACCTGACAATAGTACCGGTCAAATGCAGGCTCGTCTCGTGAACACCCTCCATGACCCCGAGCCCGGTCCGAGCGGGTGCCGGTCGCTCCGGCGCGGCGAGCAGGTGGAGCCGCGACCGTCGGCGGCCGACCGCCGATGGAAACCCTGAACGACCGGGCGGATCGATGCGCCACCTTGTCAGCGCGCCCGGCATCGAATCGAAAGAAACAGCGAGCGTCGATGCCTGTCGGGTGCAAGCGAACCCGCCGCGAGAGGCGGACTCGGAGAAGTGACGGAGCGCTACACGGGAGAGGAGAAGCTGCGCAACAGAGTGAAGATCCTGGAGGCGGTCGGTGGCGCACCACGTCAGACGGCCCGAGCTCGTGACCGCACGAGCGGCCGGAGAATCTCTGCAGGAGGCCCCGTCATGACCCACTATCCGTATCTCATCATCGGCGGCGGAATGACGGCCGATGCCGCCGTCCGCGGTATCCGCGAGCTGGACGAGGAGCGAGCGATCGGCCTGATCGGTGCCGAGCCGGACGCACCGTACTCGCGCTCCCACTGTCGAAAGGCCTCTGGAAGGGCGAGCCGCTGGAAGGCATCTGGCGTAAGACCGAAGACGCTGGCGTCGAACTGCACCTCGGCCGCCGGGCGAAGACGATCGACGTCGCAGGCAGGCAGGTGCTCGACGACCGGGGTGAGACCTACGGCTTCGACAAGCTGCTCCTCGCGACCGGTGGGACCGCCCGACAGCTCCCGTTCGGCGACGAGGGCATCGTCTATTTCCGCACTCTCGAAGACTACCGGCGCCTGAGGGTCCTCGCCGATCGTGGAGGACGCTTCGCGGTGGTCGGCGGCGGCTTCATCGGCTCGGAGGTCGCAGCGGCGCTCGCCCTCCAGGGCCGCGAGGTCGCGATGCTGTTTCCCGACGACGGAATTGGTGCGCGGATCTTACCCGCCGATCTGGCCAGCTTTCTCGTCGGCTACTTCGCAGAGAAGGGAGTCGAGGTGCAGCCCGGGCAGAAGATGACGAACGTGCGCAGGGGAGGCCGAGGATTCGAGGTCGAGACGGCGAGCGGAGGCCGGCAGGCGGTGGACGCGGTGGTGGCGGGTCTCGGAATCATTCCCGAAACGGCGCTCGCCGCCGCTGCAGGGCTCGAGGTCGACGACGGCATCGTGGTCGACGAGCGACTGAGAACGAGCCATCCCGCCGTGTTCGCCGCGGGCGACGTCGCGCGCTTCACGGTGCCGGTGCTCGGCACCCGGATCCGCGTCGAGCACGAGGACAACGCCGTGACGATGGGGCGAGCCGCAGGACGGTCGATGGCCGGCGTCGACGAGCCGGACGCATACCTGCCGTTCTTCTACTCCGACCTTTTCGATCTGGGCTACGAGGCGGTCGGTGCGCTCGATCCGAGAAGCGAGACCTGCGCCGATTGGAAGGTCCGTTCCGTGAGGGCGTCGTCTACTACCTCGCAGAGGGGCGAGTGCGCGGCGTGCTGCTCTGGAATACCTGGGGCCAGGTCGATGCCGCCCGGGCGTTGATCGCCCAGCCCGGTCCCTTCCGGGCAGCCGACCTCAAAGGCCGGCTGCCGGCCTGACGCGTCGTCCCGTTCCCCGTGCGCTGACGGCTGGAAGAGGGCAGGGCTCCGGGATCCGTCCGCGTCGCAGGCAGCCCTCTCTCGGAACGCCGGAGTGGAAGGGGTACGGCTCGGAGGGCCCGCCCCTCAAGCGGACCGCTTTGCGGCCGGCGCCCGTCGGGGAAGGCGCTGTCGTTTGGACGGCGCCGCCGAGATCGAGTAGGTACATGCGTGGCTTCCACCCGGAATGAAGGTCTCCCGGCTCAACCGTTCGCCCAGGAGACCTTCAATCAGCGCCAGCTCGAACCGGCACGGCAGGTCCGAAACCGCGACGAGATCCTGGAGGGGACAGTGACAAAGTCGCAGCCGGGGCCCGGTTCCGCTCGTCGTTACATCGGCGACGAAGCCCTCTCCGGAGAGGATCTCGGCGATCTCCTCGAATCGTTCGCGACCATCTAGCCCGGCCACGCGGTGCTCGAGCTCCTGGCGCTTGCGCGCGAGCCGGACGTCGAAGAACTTCTCGAGGACATCTCGCCGTCCCTGCTCAAGCAGGAACGTGGCGAGCTCTCGCAGCAGCGCTCCCTCGCGGCGCGGGAAGAGAGCTTCCCCTGCGCTGGTCAGCCGGTACAGGATGTGAGGACGCCCTGGCCCGGAGCGGTGGACGCCCGACCGTTCGACGAGACCCTGCGCGGCGAGCGACTTCAAGTGGGTCCGGAGGGTCTCGCGGTTCAGCTCGAATCTGGCTTCGAGCTCCGCGAGGGTGCTCTCGCCGGACCGCTTGATCAGGTCGAGGAGCGTCCGCTGGCTCTCGCCGATCCCCGGTCCGAGGACGGATGGTGTGGGTCGCATCGACTCCTCTCCTTCTCCCGTCCGGCCCTGGCGCCGTGAGCTCAGTACGCCAGCACCTGCCGCGCCGCTCCGAGGACACGCTTCACGTCCGGAAGGATCGCACGCTCGAGGGCGCGGTGAAAACCGACCGGCGTGAACGTCGAGCCGACGCGCTCGATCGGGGCGTCGAGGAAGGCGAAGAGCTCGGAGGCGATCTGCGCTGCGAGCTCACCTCCGAAACCGCCGTGAACCTTGTCCTCGTGAGCGATGAGCACCCGCGAGGTCTTCCGGACGGACGCCGCGATGGCCTCCCAGTCGAGCGGGACGAGCGAGCGCAGGTCGAGCACTTCCACGTTCCGACCCTCCGCCGCCAGCGTCTCGGCGGCGTCGAGCGCCAGGTGCACCGCCGTGCCGTAGGCGACAATCGTGAGGTCACTCCCCTCGCGGCGGCGTCGAGCCTTCCCGAACGGCACTGCGAAACCGGGAGGTACGTACGCCCTCGCCGACCGCGCGTTGTAGAGGAACTTCGGCTCCAGGTAGACGGTCAGCCCGCGCGAGCGGACCGCGGTGCGCAGCAATCCTGCCGCATCGTCCGCGAAGGCGGGCACGACGACGCGCACTCCAGGCAGTGTGGTGAGCCAGCCCTCGATGTTCTGCGAGTGATAGAGCCCACCGCCGATGTAGCCACCGGAGGCGAGCCGGATGGTGACGTTGGGAACGAACTGGCCCCGCGTACGCCAGTACTCGTGGCTCATCTCCACCATCTGCTCGGCCGCGGGCCAGAAGTAGTCCGCGAATTCCGCACCCTCGACGACGATCCGGATCCGGTCGTCGAACCGCGAGAAACCGTCCGCGGTCCCGAGGATGTAGTCCTCCGCGACCGGGCCGTTGAACACCCGGTGCGCTCCGAATTCCTGCTGCAGACCCTTGCTTACATTGAAGATGCCGCCCTTCTCCTGGTTGGCGACGTCCTGGCCCCAGAGGTAGGTGCGAGGATTCTCGCGGAAGACCTCCTCGAGCGTCAGATTCAAGGCCTCGCGGAGCGATCTTTGGGGAAGCGGAGTACCGACGAGCTCCGACGGGGTCACCGAAACGTCGGCCAGACCGTCGCCGTCCGGTCGCCAGGGTTCCGGCGCGATGAAGTCGTGGATCGAGCCGGGGTCCGGGTCGGGTGCGCGACGAACCCGCTCGGCGCACTCCTCGTAGGTCCGCAGGTTCTCCCGCTCGATCGCCTCGAGCTCGCCCTCGTCGAGCACTCCGTTTGCGAGCAGATCCCCGCGAAGGCGGGGGAGCGGGTCTTTCGCACGGGCGGCCGCGAGCTCCTCCGGAGATCGGTAGAGCTCGTGCCGATCGGAGTTGGAGTGCGAGTGGATCCGGACGCACTCGGCATGGACCATGGCGCACCCTGCGCCCGAAGCAACGTACCGGACGGCGGCGCGAAGAGCTCGCAGGGATTCCCGGAAGTCCGTGCCGTCGCAGTGGAAGACCCGCAGGCCGAGAAAGGAGGCGAAATTGTCCGAGGCGAAGCGGTTGGCGGTCTGTTCGCTCTTCGGTACGGAGATGCCGTAGCCGTTGTCCTGCACGACGAAGACGACGGGAAGCTCCTCTCGCGAGGCGCCGTTGACAGCCTCGTAGAAGTAGCCCTCGGAGGTGGAGGACTCTCCGACGGAGCAGAAGACGATCGCGTCCGAGCCGTAGGTCTTGATCGCGCGTCCCAGGCCGGCCGCGTGCTGCGCGTGGCTCGCGACGCAGGAGGAGACGTTCTGGATCTGAATCCCGGGTTTGGCGAAGTGGTTGGACATGTGTCGCCCGCCTGAAGCGACGTCGTCACGCTTGGACAGGCCGTTGAGCAGGATCTCCTCGGCCGAGATGCCGGCCGCGAGGCAGGTCGCGAGGTCCCGGTAGTAGGGAAAGAGATAGTCGTGGCCCGGGCGGAAAGTGAGCCCCAGGGCGATCTGGATTCCCTCGTGCCCGGCACAGGGCGCGTGGTAGGACCACCCGAGGCCCTGCTTGAGGTAGTTGGGCGCCTTGTCGTCCAGTATTCGGCCCAGGTGCATGAGGGCATATCCGCGACGGAGCTCCTCGAGGCTCGGAACGGACGGCGGCTCCGGTAGTCCTTCCGGTTCCTCTGGGGCGCTCGCCCTTTGGGATGAGACGACGGGCGCGCCGAAGCTCCTCCAGGGCCGGTGCAGCATCCGGAGCCCCGTGGCGGCTCCGAGGGCGCCGCCCTCGTCCTCCCAGCGCTCCAGCTGCTGCTTTTCGGAACGCCTGAGCTCGAGCCCCTCGACCTCCGGCGCCTCGAGTGGCACAGCGATCTTGGGCCGTCGGAGTGGTTGAGGCTCTCGAGGGGCCTCGCCTATCGACTTCGCTTGCCGGCGCTGGGTTGGTTGCAGCATCGATCCACCCGCCAGCCGACCCGTCGGCTCCCGGGACGACCGGAAGCGATGTCGACTTGAGTCCGAGGTTAGGATTGACGGTCGCTTGTTGTCAAGCATATTAATTAGAGAACCATGATAATACGCCGACCGCCCTCAGGACCTCGGATCTCGATCGAGCACGTGTACGCCCGTTCGGCAGGGCCCGGCGGGAGTACCTTTCTCGTCGACGGGCTCTGGCCGCGCGGTGTGCGCAAGCGAGATCTGGCTCGAGCTTCGGGCCCACCCGGAGGCCTGGCAGACTCTGATGGCTGCGATTCGCGAGGGTCCGATCGCCCTCTACTACGCCGCGCGCGATCCCGAGGCCGGGCTACGCGAGCGCCGCCGCGCGCGAGCGACGTGCGCTCAGCAGGCGCGGAACGATCCAGCTGGCCCACCAGGTGAGACCAGCAACCTCGAGCACCCCCGAGGCGCCGGCCGTCAGGAAGGCGACGGGGGTCAGGTCGGTCAGCACCTGCTGCGTGACGCGCAGCGTGCAGCCGAGATTCACCAGGATGAACGGTGCGAGCGGCAGTGCCGCACCGGTCGCTGAGCTTCCCGCCGGCCGCGGCGCGATCCGAGAGGCGACGCCGACCATCATCAGGCTGACGAAGCCGACAGTGATCGCGTGCCGGGCGGCGCCGTACCATGCATGCGAGAACCGGAGATCGAGCAGGTGAGACCAGAGCGGCCCGGCGACCAGCATTGCGAGGGAAACGCCGAGCCAAGCGTGCGCCGCGCGCACGAAGGCGAGCGGCGAGAGCCGTGGCAGCTCGAGGCGCGGCCGCGCGAAGGCCCGCAGGTTGGCGGTGGTCAGACCGCTGACCGCGGCGAGGCTGTTGTTCGGCGCCGCGAAGGCGGCCGGGTCGCGGGTCAGCAGGTAGGACCGCCGCTGGCTGTTGAGGCTCCCGGCCGAAAGCGTGATCGGCGTCGTCA
>CALBDV010000615.1 GCA_937927565.1 uncultured Holophagales bacterium | reverse complement strand
GGGGGTTCGGGGGGAGCGAAAGCGGACAGGCGCGCCTTGCCGCAAAATGTACCCGTGGCTGAGCTGATCGACGGCAACAACCTCCTGGGGCAGAGAGGGGTCACGCGAGAGACCCTCCTCCGGGAGCTGGCGGACCTGGCTCGTGCAAAGGGGAGAAGGCTCACCGTCGTTTTCGACGGCCCTCCGGACCACGGCCGACCGAAAGTCCAGCAGCTCGGGGACGTGACGATCGTCCACGCCGCACCTCGGAGTGCGGACGAAGAGATCGTCCGGAGGGTGCGCGAAGCGCGCGATCCGAGGGGTGTGACCGTCGTGACGGACGACCGCGTTCTCTCCGAGTCGGTCGACGCGGCGGGCGGCCGCACCCAGCCCGTCGCCTCCTTCCGGCAGGCCGGGTCCCAGCGACTGAAGAAGAAGGCCGCCGAAGGGGAGGAAAAGCGGGATCCCGGAGGGAGCGCCTCCGACTGGGCGCGATGGTTCAGCGATCCGAGGAACAGGATCGGGTGAGAAGCCAGCTCCGAAAACCGAGGAGGCTCGGCCCGGGCGCGCTCGTGGGCGTTGCGGCGCTCTCGGGACCGGTTCGGCCGGAGGACCTGCAGGCGGGCGTCGCCACGCTCGAGGGTTGCGGGTATCGGGTGCGCCTCTCCTCGAACGTCCTCGACCACGAGCCATTGCTCGGTCTCGCCGGAAACGACGACGCGCGGCTCGCGGGCTATCTCGCGCTGGTCGAGGATCCCGAGGTCGACGCGATCCTCTTCGCTCGGGGCGGGTACGGCGTGACGCGCCTCCTTGGCCGCCTGCCGGAGGCGCTGCTGCGCGAGACCGCGAAGCTCCACTGTGGCTTCTCGGACGTCACGGCGTTGTCGGCTTTCCTCCTGGAACGGTGCGGACTCGTGTCGATCCACGGGCCGATGGTGGCCGCCGACCTCGCCTCGCCTCTCGACCCGCTCACGGCCGCCTGGTTTCCGGCCCTCCTGGAAGGGCGGGCGCCCCTCCGGCTCGATATCCCGACCGCAGACGTCCTTGTCCCGGGCAGCGCTGCGGGCCCGCTCGTCGGGGGCTGCCTGTCCCTGCTCGCCGCGCTGGCCGGAACGCCGTGGCAATTCGACTACGACGGCGCCCTCCTCTTCATCGAGGAGGTGGGGGAGGAAGCCTACCGGGTCGACCGGATGCTCGGCACCCTCCTTTCGTCCGGGCGCCTGGACAGGTTGGCCGGTATCATCGCGGGCTCGATGACACGTGTGACGTTCGGTGGCGTGGAGGATCCGGAGAGGGTCCGGTCGCTTCTTCTCGACCGGTTCGCCCCGCTCGGGGTGCCGGTCGCCGCCGGCCTGCCATTCGGTCACGTTGCCCCGAACGTCCCGCTCCCGGTCGGTACCCGGGCCTCGTGGGACGGTGGGACCCGAACGCTCGTCCTCGAGGAGGAGTTCCTCTCGTGAAAGTCGTGCTGAAGTCGGGCGGCGGGGCCGCGAGTTTCGAGGACTACATCATGAAGGTCCCTCCGGGGACGACGATCTTCTCGGAAGGAGACGTCGGGACGGAGATGTTCGTCATCCAGTCGGGATCGGTCGAGATCGCGAAACGGATGAAGGACGAGATGAAGACGCTCTCCGTCCTCGAGAAGGGCGACTTCTTCGGCGAGATGTCGATCCTGGAAGACGTTCCCCGGACGGCGGACGCGATCGCGCGGACCGACGTGGAGCTCGTCAGGATCAACCAGTCGACGTTCGACGAGATGCTCCGGCACAACGGCGAGATCGCGGTCCGGATGCTCCGAAAGCTCTCGCGCCGCCTGCGGGAGACGACGGCGCTGCTCGAGCAGACGACGGGCGTCGCCCCGGCGCTCGACGAGTCGTCCGACTTCTTCGAACGTGTCGGCACCCGCGACGAGATCTACCGCTTCGTGGCCGACGGGAACGTCGAGGAGTTCTACCTGAACCGCGACGGAGAGACCCTGGTCGGGCGAATCGACCCGGTGACGGGGATCCGCCCCGACGTCGACCTGACGAATCTCGACGGGCCGCGCTCCGTGTCGCGCCGGCACGCCAAGATCATCCGGCCGGAGGGGGAGTTCCAGGTCATCGAAGAGATCGGAACGATGAACGGGACGTTCGTCAACGGCAAGCGGATCGCGACAGGCTCGCCAACGACGATCCGCGACGGCGACCGCCTCCGGTTCGGGCTCGTCGACCTGACTTTCCGCGTCACGCGGAGCTGAGGAATGCCGCGCGTCGGGCGCGGCAGGGACCCGCTCACCGTGGAGTCGCCCCTCGCCGGGGCGCCCGGTATCGGACCGGTGCGTGCCCGCGCACTGGCGGCCGCCGGCCTGACGACCGTCCTCGACCTCCTCCTGGAACTGCCGCTGCGCCGGGAGGACCGGGCGCGTTTCGCGTGCGTCGCCGACCTCGTCCCCGGCGGTCCGGCTCTCACGCTCTCCGGGAAGGTGGTCGAAGCCCGGCTCGTCCGGACACGGCGCCGCGGCTTCTCGATCACCGAAGCGATCGTCGAGGACGAGAGCGGGCAGGTCGGCCTCGTGTTCTACAACCAGCCGTGGCTGGCGCGCTGGCTGACCGTCGGACTCAGGGTCTTCGTCCACGGCCGGGCCGTGATGAAGCGGCGGCTCACGCTCGAATCGCCCCACGTGGAGGCGGCTCCGGACGACGAGGCCGATGCCGCGCTTTCCGTCGGATGCGTCGTCCCGATCTACCGCTCCCTCCCGGGCCTTCCTGCGCGACTCCACCGACGGCTCGTCGCCCGGGCGCTCGCCGAGGCCGCCCCGGGAATCCCGGACAGGCTTCCGGAGGAGGTGGTGCGCCTGCTCGACCTCCCGCCCCTCGTCGAGTCGCTTCGGGAGGCGCATTTTCCCGGGAGTGCAGGAGGCCCGCCGAGCCCGGACGCCTGGACCGAGCGGACGTCCCGTCACCTCCGGAGGCTCGTGCTCGAGGAGCTTCTCGAGTTCCAGGTGGCGCTCGTCCGGCGACGGCGGGAGCGCGCGACGCGTCCTGCGCCGAGAATCGAGGCGGACGCGGCTCTCCGGCGGACGCTCTCGGCGATGCTGCCCTTCCCGCTGACCGCCGCCCAGAAGCAGGCCATCCGCGAGATCGGCGCCGACCTCAGGTCCGGGCACCCGATGGCCCGCCTCCTGCAAGGAGACGTCGGAAGCGGTAAGACGATCGTCGCCGTCCTGGCGGCCGTTCTCGCAGCGGGGCGGGGCTTTCAGTCGGCGCTCATGGTCCCCACGACCATCCTCGCGGAGCAGCACGCCGAGACCGTGTTCCGGCTGCTGTCCGGCACGGGCGTGGCGCCGGCCCTCCTGACCGCGCGCGTCACGGGTCCGCCGAGAGCCGCCCTCCTGGCCGCGCTCGCGGAAGGAGAGATCGGACTTCTCGTCGGGACGCACGCCCTCCTCGAGAAGCCCGTCGCGTTTCGGCGGCTCGGCCTCGTCGTCGTCGACGAGCAGCACCGGTTCGGAGTTGCGCAACGGGCCACGCTGCCGGCTCGGATCTCTGCAGGCGGCCTCCATCCGCACGTCCTCGTCCTCTCGGCGACGCCGATCCCGCGCTCCCTGGCGCTGGCCCTTCACGGCGACCTCGACGTCTCGACGCTCGCCGAGAAGCCGCCGGGGCGGACCCCGATCGTCACGAGAGTCCTCGACGAAGGGGGGCGCGAGGAGGCCTTCCGGGCGCTCGCCCAGGAGCTGGAATCGGGCGGGAGGGCGTACGTCGTCGTTCCCCTCGTCGAGGATTCGGAGACGATCGACGCCCGTGCCGTCGCTTCCTGGACGGACGAAGTGGCCCGGCGCCTCCCGGGACGTCGCGTCGGTGCGGTCCACGGAAAGATGCGGGCGGAAGCGCGTGAGAACGCGATGCGGCAGTTCGCCGCGGGGAGCATCGACGTCCTCGTCGCCACGACCGTCGTCGAGGTCGGGATCGACGTTCCCGACGCCTCGTTCCTTCTCGTGGAGAACGCCGAGCGGTTCGGCCTCGCCCAGCTCCACCAGCTGCGCGGGCGGATCGGAAGGGGAGCGCGGCCGTCGACGTGCATCCTCCTCGCCGGAGAGAGCGCCTCCGTCGCGGCCCTCGCGCGCCTCGCCGTCCTGGCCCGGACCGAAGACGGATTCGAGATCGCGAAAGAGGATTTGAGGCTGCGTGGCCCGGGTGAGGCCCTCGGCACGCGCCAGAGCGGGCTTCCGGAATTCCGCATCGCCGATCCGCTCGCCGACCGGGACCTTCTCGCGAGGGCGAGGGAACTGGCGATCCGCCTCGCGGACCCGGAGAGAGCGTCCCCGTTCGAAGAGGCGCTCTTCCTTCGGTCCCCTCGGCGCTGACGGTCTCGCTGTGGCATCCTCGGGGCGTGGAGCTCTCTCTCGAGACCGACGGGGCGATCGCGGCACTCCGCGTGCGCGGCGAGGTGACGCTGACGGAAGCGTCGACGATCACCGAGTACCTGCGTGTCGCGCGCGAGAACGGCGCCCTCCGCTGCGTCGTCGACCTCTCCTCCTGTACGGCCCTTCCCACGACGATCGTCGCGGTCCTCATGCGCGAGCAGGGGCGCTTCGCCGTCGCCGGAGGATCTCTGGCCCTGTCCGGCGTCGGGGACCAGAACCCGTTCCTCGCACAGAGCGTCGCGGCCGGCCGCTTCGGCCACTACCGGTCGGCGGAAGAGGGTATCGCCGCAGAGCGCCGCGCGATCGGCGCGCCGATTGACGCCCCCGGGGGCGGCACGTAGGATCGGGCGTTTTCGGACGACCCTGCCGTGCCCGACGCACCCATTTCCCCAGACAAGCTCCTCGAGATCGTCATCCAGGTGGCCGTCCTCCTGTTTGCGGTGTCCGTGCACGAGTCCGCGCACGGCTGGGTGGCCCTGCGCTGCGGCGACCCGACCGCCCACGACCTGGGACGGATCACGCTCAACCCGGTGAAGCACCTCGACCCGTTCGGGAGTCTCCTCGTGCCGGCGCTTCTCGCTTTCTCCGGCGCCCCGATCTTCGGGTGGGCCAAGCCGGTACCCGTCTCCCTCCGGGGCGTGAGGAACCCGCGTCGAGCGAACCTCCTCGTCTCGGCGGCGGGGCCCGTATCGAACTTCGCCGTCGCAATCGTCGGCATCGGCGCCTTCTTCATCCTGCGGGCGCTCGCCCCGACGGGTCCGGAGTTCCGCCCGTCTCTCTTCTACCCGCTCCTCCTCATCTCCTATTACACGGTCCTGGTGAACGTCGCCCTCGGTCTCTTCAACCTGATCCCCATTCCGCCTCTCGACGGCTTCGGCGTCGTGGAGAGCTTCGCCCCCGCCCGCTGGATCCGTGGCGTGATGTGGGTGCGCCGGTACGGGTTCATCCTCCTCGTCGTGGCGATCTTCACCGGGGGCCTGTCGGCCGTCCTGCGGCCGCCTCTGACGTTTCTGAACCATCTCCTTCTCGGAGGTCCCTCGTGAGCGAACCGGCGAAGAAAATCGTCCTCTCGGGCCTGCGGCCGACGGGCCGCGTCCACCTCGGCAACTACTGGGGCGCGGTGAAGAACTGGGTCGACCT
>CALBDV010000614.1 GCA_937927565.1 uncultured Holophagales bacterium | reverse complement strand
GCGCATACTCGAATCCGTCAACAGGGAGCTTCGGATCCGGATGCCCGAGATCTGCACCCCGTACGAGCTCATGGAGGACGAAGATGATTCGTGACGAGGTCATCGAGGAGGTCCGGAAGGTTCGCGCTCGCATCGAGGCCGAGAATGGCGGCACGGAAGAGGGGCTGTACCGGCACTACCGTGAGTACCAGGAGAGGTTTCGCGACCGCATGGTGAGCCTGGGGCCCCCGCCTCGGCTTCCCGAGTCTCCCGAACCGCGGGTGCCGGCGGACGGCTCACCGAGCGCTCCGGCTCGCTGAGGGCGAGCCCGACGTGTGGAATGTCGTGGAAGGAAGGAGGAACCGTCAGGTGACCGCCGATTCCTGCCATCGTGAGCATGATGTCGGGGCCTGGCGGCCGCGGATCGGATCGGGCAGGTAGGCGAGGGCCCTCAGCTCTTCCCGCCGGGATCCGGCTCCAGCATCCACCGCCAGGCGGGCCGGGCCTTGGGGAAGCGCGCGAGGGCTTCGGGGGCGTACTCGTGGTAGAGCAGCAGGCCGCGGGCTCCGGGGAGGAGCTTCTCTCCCGCCTCCATCGCGGCCTGCTCGCGTTCCATCGTCGCGGGATCCGAGAGGTCCCAGCAGACGTTCAGGAAGAGCCGGCCCTCGGCGTCGCAGAGGTCCACCTCGCGGGCGCCCGCGTGGTAGTGCCAGTCGCGGCTCCGGCGGCGGCATTCGAGGAAGACGGCCGTCTCCAGCTTGTGCCCCACGTCCCGGTCCGAGCCCGCCTTGAAGGCGGCGACGAGCCCCGGGTCGATGACGTGGAGCTTCTTCGGGTTGCGGGCCTGCTTGAGGACGGACACGTCGTGAGTCGGGAGGAGATGGACGAGGCCGGCGTCCTCGAGGAGGGCGAGGTAGTCGAAGAGGGTGTTCCTCGAGAAGGAGAGCCCGGTCGACTGGAAGTCTCGTGCGAGCTTGCTCACGGAAAGGAGCGTCGCCGTGTTGCGGAAGCAGTGACGCAGGAGGGTCTTGAGGAGCGGCTCGTTCCTCACGGCGCTTCTCTCCAGGAGGTCCCGCTGGAGCATCAGGGACGAGTACTCCTCCAGGATGAGCGGCCGCAGGGCCGGCTCCGCCAGGACGATCTCCGGGAAGCCGCCCCACCGGAGGTAGTCCGCAAGGGCCGCCCGGGCCAGGCTCTCGCCGCGGGCGTCGAAGGGCTCGGGCACGAGGCCCCGAAACACGAGGAGCTCGCGGAAGGATAGAGGGAAGACCTCGAACGTGATGCTCCGGCCTCGCAGGGCCGAGGAGAGGTCCCGGGTGAGGAGGCGCGAGGAGGAGCCGGTCACGAAGACGGAGATCTCCTCCGTGTCGCACAGCCGGCGAACCCAGCGCTCCCACCCCGGAGCGCTCTGCACCTCGTCGAGAAAGAGGTAGAGGTGCCCGGAGACGGTCTCGGGGAAGAGCTCGCGCAACGAGCGGAGGACGAGGTCCAGGTCGGCGGGCTCCAGGGGCTGCAGCCGGTCGTCCTCGAAGTTCAGGTAGACGATCCGCCGCCGGTCGACCCCGCCGGCCACGAGCCGCTTCATGGTGTCGAAGAAGAGGAAGGTCTTTCCACAGCGCCGGACGCCGGAGAGGCCGACGACCTTGCCGCTCTCCGTCGGGAGGGACAGCTCCCGGGGCTTGCTTGAAGGCAGTGGCCGGTCCACGAACTCCCGGAGGACGAACTTCAGACCGTCGCTCTTCATGGGTACGATTATCGATCCAATCGTCCCACCTAGGAAGGACGTTTCTTCTCCCCTTCGTCCTTCTGGCTGGAACGACGGCTGTCGCGCTCTTCGCGTGGCGGGTGCGGTGAGATGCGACGTGCGTGCTCCAACTCGCGCAGGTGATTGGTGTCCGCCTCGAACCTCGCGAGGCGTCTCTCGAAGCTGGCGCGGGTCTTCGTGCAGACGAGCGTCTGGGGCGAGCCCTTCCTGATCGTCTCGTGGGTCAGGTCGCAACGGTGGCGATCGATCTGCATGTGGAGGTGCTGGCGGAGGTCCTTCCGGCGGGGAAAGAGGTGGACCTCGGCCTTCGGATCCCTGAGAAACGCGTTCAGCTCGCGGCAGTCGGCGCAGCGGCAGGCGACCGCGGCCTCACGCGAGAAGTCGCGCGGCGGCTCGGGTTTCACCCCCGTCAGGACCCGGAGCTGTGAGACGCAGCTCTCGTGGAGGCGAGTCCATGCAGGCCGGGCCGGTGAGCTTTCCGAGGCCGCTCCTGCGAGCGCCTTCACGACCGGGATGAGCACGGCGTGGAGGTCGTATCGGCTCGGGTCGGCGAGCAGGCGCGATGTGAGCCGATCGAGCCGGTCGAGGTCGCCGATCGCCGCGAACGCGTGGAAGAGGTTCGCCACGATTCCCGCCAGGTCCTTTTCCGCTGGCCGCCAGACGCCCTTCGGGGGGTGATCGAACCGATCGACGACGCTCTCCATCTCGCCCGCGAGCGAAACGCACAGGGCCCTTCTCTCGGAAGTCGTCTTTCGTCCGCCGCTGCAGAGGGCCGCGAAGAGTGCGGCGGGCGCCGCGAGCGTTCGGTCCTGCCGGTCCGGAGCCTGCCTGGCGAAGACCGTCCGGAGCGGTTCGAGGAGCGGAGCCCAGCCGAGCTTCCCGCCGAGCTGGACGAGCGCCGACCCTTCCGTACCGTCGAGGTCGGTCGGCAGGATCTCGTTCACGAAACGGGCCGCGAGGTCCGACGATCCGATGCGGGCGAGCTGCTTCAGCATGAGTCCGGCGGCCGAGGCCCTCCCTTCGGACTCCGTCCACCAGCGGCAGGACCCGTTTGCCGGCCAGCAATCGAGAATCGCCTCGGCAAAAGCCCGGCACCGAGGATCCTCCTCGGGCTTGGGGGCCGTCTTCACGAGCTCCTCGAGCGCCGGCAGCGCGGTCCAGGGCCCTTCGCGAGCGAGGATTCTGAAGGCGCGATCCTTCGGCCAGAGCACGACGACGGCCTGGCGGTACCAGCGGTCCATCGACACGCCCTCGTTCCCCGTCGCTTCGTGGATCTCGGTCCGGGACGGCCACTCCCCCGGCGCGAGGTCGCTGACGACCTCGCTCTCGACGAGCCTGATCTTCCCGTAAGGGACCTTCGCACCTTTCCGGTCGCGCCAGTGATCGAGAGTGAGCGAGTCCTCGTCGAGGGCGGCGAACTCGGCCCCGTCTCCATCGCCAGGATCGTCGAAGTCCTCGTTGTCGTCGTCGTCCTGGTCGAAGTCGTAGCGCCCGCGGGAACGAGACCGGTTGGCGTAGAGCGATTCGTCGTCGGCCGCGCCCGACTGATGGCGGGTCATCAGTGCCAGGAAGAGCTCGTAGTCGAGCTGCTCGGCCACCCTCGCGAGAACCGAGAAGCGGGCCCGGTCGCCCCCCTTGAGAGCGCCGGGCTCGAGCGCCGCCTCGCTGTACTGGTGCTTCAGGGCGATCGCCACCTTGTCGCGCGACGGGTCCTCGAAGAGAGCCGCGAGGAGCCGCGCCGCGGTGGCCACGGCCTGGCCGCTCCGTGGGGCCACCGGCTGCCGCTTGCGCGCGATGGACAGGTTGTAGACGGCGCAGATCCGAAAGCCGCGCCGGACGGGCAGCACCTCGTGCTGGCAATCCGCGTAGAACGCGGCGTATCTCACCTGGAACCGGGCGTCGCCGCCTCCGAGCTCGATCCGCCGGCTCTCTGCGTCGTGGGTGACGACGAGCGTTCCCCCTTCGTGGGAAGAGGGCAGGGAGACGACGAGCGTGGCGAACATCCCTTCCTGCTTCTCGGTGTCCCGATGGGGGGCGAAGAAGCTCCCCTTCTCGTAGACGAGGAGCTTGTAGAGCTCGTGCCGAACCTCGTGCGCGATGCCGAGCTCCTCTCGGACAGCCTCGACCAGGCTGGCGACGAACGGCTCCCAGGCGGGATTCGTGAACGCGAGCTGCCGGGGCTCGAGCTGCCACACCCGCCGGACGGTCGTGTCGACGATGGTCTCCTCACCGCGACCGTAGGGGGCTTGCGCCGCCTTTGCGATCAGCCGCCTCGCGTCGGCCGCCGACACCGGGACTCCGATCTCGCCAAGGCCCTTGACGACGAGGCCCGGAAGGACGGGCGGCCGATTCCCGTCGGTGCAGAACTGGGCGGACCGGCCGAGGGAATCGAGGACGGAGAGGAGCTCCTCCTTCACTGGAGGCGCCTCTTTCGCGACGGCCGGTTCGCGAGGACGGGCCGTTCGGGGGGCAGCCCCATGACGTCGGCGATGGCCGTGGCGCATTCACGTGCGAACGCGAGCTCACGCCGCTTCGAGAGGAGCCGGAACGTTTCGGAGGGAGGCGGAATCCGCTTCGCCCTTTCGTCCTCGTCGCGCCGACGGAGCTCGGCCTGCTCATCGAGGAGCGCGGCGAAGCCTGGCTCGGCCAGGGCCCGCGCGAAGAACCGGCGGGTGTCCCCGCCGGGCCCTTCGAGGAAACTGCCGAAGGAGCGGAGAAGGTCCACGCCGGTATTGTGATCTCGGGCATCCTCGGACCCGGCGACGCGCTTCGTTCCCTTTCCGGCCAGCATTCGCGCCGTGCGAGG
>CALBDV010000613.1 GCA_937927565.1 uncultured Holophagales bacterium | reverse complement strand
CGAAGCGCGCCGATTAGACCAGATTCCTCGGTCAGGCCGGGTTCAGCCGCCGGAGCACCGGGGCGCCGGCGTCGCTCGGCGTTCCGAGGAATCTGCCTATTCGTGGCATTTAAGGTAAGTATATTTGCCTTAGCGAACCCGTGCATTCGTTCAGGATCGCCGTTCGTCGACTCGGTACTGTCCCGCTCCAGCCCTTGCGTGCCGCTCAGGTCCCGCGTATCAAGGAGATGCGTCGTTCCTTCACCTTCTCCGTCGAATGAGCACTTCGCGCACGCGCGAAGGCTCGCTACGAGCGCTGAAGGTGACCGAAACGGCTTGTGCATGAGGAGTAGTCGCGCTAGCGGTTAGAGCGTCCGCCTGTCACGCGGAAGGTCGCGAGTTCGACCCTCGTCATCCCCGCCCGTTCCGGTCACCGCGCAGCAGGAAGCCACGAATCGTGGTTTCCACTGCCACAGCGTTCCGTTCCGTCTGAGCCTCCGCGCGTTTCGCGTGAAGGTTCCGTCGGTCTCATTCGCGGAGATGGCGGAGGGAAGCGCTTCCTTCCCCCCAATCCCCATGTTCCCCTCCACTTCCCAGCGAGCCTCCGCGTACGAGGACATCGACGACTCCTCCCGGATTCGCTTCGCTTCTGGACGCCATCGCGTGGCACTTCCGAAATCTCTCGAATCGTGGGATCGCCGCTTCCGGGACTTCTGCGACTACGCCGTCACCGCGCTCGGTCACAGCGCCGCGACGCTCCACGGATACCGGCACGCCTACCGGGACTTCCGGCGGTACGTCGGGGAGAGCGGCGCGCCGCTCCCGGACGCATTCCTCGATGTCGAGGGATGGGTCCGCCGGAACCGGCGACGTGGGCTCGGCCCTGTCACCGTGAACACCTACTGGCGGCAGCTCCGGCCGTTCTTCAACGACCTCGAGCGGCGCGACGGCGTCGAGAATCCCTTCCGACGGATGAAGGCACCGAGCCAGCCTTCCCGAATCGCGAAGGCGTTCAAGCCTGCGGACTGTCGAAAGATCCTGGCAGCCGCAGAGAGCTTTCCGTGGCCGACATCCTTCCAGCGCACGCGTGCGGTCGCCGTGATCGCGACGATCCTCTATGCGGGACTTCGCCGGGGCGAGCTGCTGAGGCTCACGTACGGCGACGTGAGCCTCGACGACGGCACGATCCGGATCATCCGCGGCAAGGGGCGAGGCGGTGGGAAGGACCGGACCGCGTACATCGCCCCGGAGCTCAGGAGGATCCTCGAGGAGTACGTCCGGGAACGTCGCAAGCGGAACATCGTCGGGCCGGGCTTCTTCTCCTCCGAGCGGACCGGCCAGGGGATCTCCCTGGCCACGTTGCGGCGGATTCACAAGGCCGTCCGGCGAGCGTCCGGGATTGCCTTCTCCCTTCACGGACTCCGCCACTCGTTCGTGACCATGCTGCTCCGCTCCGGCGTGCCGCTGCACGTTGCCCGCGAGCTGGCCGGACACACGAGCATTACTACGACGGCGGGGTACCTGCGAGTGTGGGACGAAGACAAGCGTGACCAGATCCGCAAGGTCTCCTTCCGGTAGAGCCGGCCTGCTCACGGGCCGGCCGGTCAGGTCAGGAGGTCGACGTCGAGTCGACCGACGATCTGTCGCCGCTCTTCGTCGGTGACATGCGAGTACCGCTGCAGCACGCCGAGACTCGCGTGCCCGAGCTGCTCCATGGCGAGACGATCCGGGATACCTGCCTGCCGAAGGAGGGTCGCGCAGGTATGCCGCAGCATGTGGGGCGCCACAGCCACCCCGGAAACCTCCTGCAGCGTCCGGCAGAGGCGTCGGATCGTGGTCACTCCGATGGGGCGGGTACCCCGCGTCGAAAGGAACAGGCGGCCTGTCGAGCCCGGTCGCGCTGCCCTCACGTCCAGGTAGCTCGACAGGGCCGTACGGAGTCCTGGCGGCATGAAGACCACACGGTCCTTGCCACCGCTGCGACCCTTGCCATGCCGGACCGTGACCGCTCCCTGAGTGAGGTCGATGTCCCGCACTTCCAGCCGGAGTACCTCTCCTCGGCGAAGACCCCCGAGTCCCATCATCGCGATGATGGCCACGCTCCGGTGGCGCTCGAAGGGGCCGCGAGGCCATTGGTAGTTGGCGGCTGCCCTGAGCACGGCTTCGAGGTCCGTTCTCGAGAGAAACCGGGGAAGAGGGCGTCCGGGCCGGGGAACGGGGAGGAACTGCGTGGGTTCCGCCATGCCAATCCTCGCTCCGAGCCGCTTCAGCCCGGCATGGAGCATTCGCCAGTAGTAGTTGACGGTCGTGTGGTTGGCGCCGCCAGCGCGAAGCCATCCGAGCCACATTTCGAGGGCACGGGCCTGCTCCGGGAGCTGTCCCGATAGGAAAGCGCGTTCGAGGCGGCGCCCTCGAATGAAAGAGGTCAGCCGACGGAGGCTGTACCGGACTCCGGCGACAGTCGGCGGCGAAAGGCCCTCCGCTGCAGCCGAGGCCACGAGCGCCTCTTCGAACGCCTCCTCGAAGCTCGAGAGAGACGGGAAGGTGAAGGGCTGCGCGACGGGCACGACGAAATCAAGGTGACGAGCGTTTCGAGACACGGCCTTTCCGGCCGACTCCGGCCAACGCGGGCCCGCCAGGCGGGCACCACGGCCGGAGCCGGGAGTCAGAAGCTGTCCGCGGTTGCCGTTCATGGTCAGGATGAGGTAGTGAAGTGGATCTCGCTCGCCGCCATTCGGACCTCCGCCTCCTCGGACAACCGGGCCGGCGGGTTCTCTGGCCGGTCCACCCGGATGCGTCGGGCCTTGAACCGCCGGCCGCGCAGCGCCCAGT
>CALBDV010000612.1 GCA_937927565.1 uncultured Holophagales bacterium | reverse complement strand
TCCGCGGCGTGGCGGCGAACGCGGCCATCGGCGGCGTCGTCCGGGGCGTCATCCGGCCCGGCTTCGAGGCCCACGAGGGGCTCAAGGTGGGCGACGTCGATCCCCGCTGCGTGAAGGCGCATTGCTTCTCCGTATCGGACAAGGCACGGGCCATCGCGGGGGGCGTCCTGGAGGCGATCCTCAGACTCTCGCCCTGAGGCTCGAGCGGCACCGCAGGAGAGGCCGCCCGGCGGTCGCCGGAGCAGCAGACCCGCCTATCGAAGGCTGTCGGAGGAACTGCCGTTCGTCGCGGCGCGGCCCGGTGCTCGTTCGGCAGCGGCCTGCAGCTGACGCCTCAGGTCGAGGGCCACGGCGGGTGCGCGAGCTTCTAGGATCGACATCTCGTGCCGGGCGGCTGTCTGCTGTCCCGCAGCCAGGTAGAGCTGCGTCAGCAGCAGGCGACCGCCGTGGTCGTCGCCGTCCCGGTCCAGGCCCTGGCGCAGCACGGCGATGGCATCCTCGAGACGGCCCGAACGAGCGAGGAGGCGCGCCAGGTTCTGGCGCACGAGCCGAGAGGTCGGGTCGAGGCGAAGCGCGTCACGGTAGCGCTCGAGGGCCTCGTCGACGCGTCCCAGCTGCGCGAGGACGTTACCCAGGTCCCCGAGCGTGGGAGCGTGACGAGGTTCGATTCGCACCGCTTCTTCCAGTGCGATCCGGGCCTCCTCGTGCCGTCGCAGTCCGGCCAGGGTCAGGCCGAGGTTGCGGTGGCCGGTGGCATCTCCCGGCGCGAGGCGGATCGCCTCGCGGTACTGGGTGAGCGCGTCCTCGACGCTACCGCGCGCTTCGAGGGCATTGCCCAGGTTGTTGCGCGAGGCCGCGTCGCCGGGTTCGGCGGCCGCGGCGCGCCGAAATGCGTCGAGTGCCGCCTCGGCGTCGCCGGGCCGAGAGAGCTGCATCAGGGCAACGCCGAGCGCGTTGAGGGCCGCGGCGGAGCGGGGCCTCAGGCGAACGGCCTCGCGCAGGTGACGCTCCGCCCCGGCCGCGTCGCCCGCGTCCAGCAGCGCCGTGCCGAGCAGCCGCTCGGCCACGTGGTTGTCGCGCGTCACCTCCAGGGCCCGGCGGAAGAGGGTCACGCTGTCGCGCCAGGTGTCGACCTGCTGCCGCGCGGCCGGGGCGAGCGCCAGGAGGAAGACGGCGCCGGCCGCGACGAGCGTGCGGCCCGCCACGGCGTGGCGCCGCGCGAGCTGCCGCGCGCCCTCCGCGAGAGCGAGGCCCAGCCCCACGTACGGCACGTAGGTATACCGGTCGGCCAGGGCCTGCTCGCCCACCTGCACCAGGCCGATCACGGGGACGAGGCTCCCCACGAACCACAGCCAGCCCACGAGCAGGAAGGGGAAGCGCCGGCGCGCGTGCCAGGCACCCCAGGTCAGCGCGAGTAGGAGAAGGACAGAGCCGCCGAGGACGAGCGGCGGCGGTGCCCCCTTGTGCGGATAGAAGACGGCCAGGCCGGCCGGCCAGACCAGCATCTCGAGATAGACGACGAGCGCAGCCGCGGCGTTGCCCAGCCGCTCAGGCAAGGGGAGCGCTGCCAGGCTCGAGGCGGCCTCGCGCTGCGCGACGAGCGTCACGGCGCTCGACAGGGCGGCGAGGGCCAGCAGGGGCAGCTTCTCGACGAGGAGGGCCCGCACCCGTGCAGCGTCCGGCGCGACCCCGAGCGGCAGCCGGCCGAGGGGCCATACGTCGAGCAGGAGCATCAGGAACGGGGCCGTGACCGCCATCGGCTTGGCCATCAGGGCCAGCGCGAAGAGCAGCAACACGACCGCGTAACGAAGCGGGCCGCGGGAAGCGGGCGGCCGGCGCGCGTACGCGGTGTAGGCCCCGAGGGTGAGCCAGAGCAGCAGGGCGCAGAGCACGTCCTTGCGCTCGGAGACCCACGCCACCGACTCCACGTGGGCGGGGTGCCAGGCGAAGAGTGCCGCCACGGCCGCCGCGACGCCGACGCTGCCGGTCCAGGCGAAAACGAGGAGGAGCAGCACCGCGGACGAGACGACGTGAAGGACCAGGCTCGTCCCGTGGTGGCCGCCCGGCGCGAGGCCGAACAGCTCCACGTCCGCCATGTGGGAAAGCCAGGTCAGCGGGTGCCAGTTGGAGGCGTGCGTCGCGCCGAAAGCCCAGGCCGCGTCTTCGGCCGTCAGGCCCCGGAGGACGTGAGGATTCTCGAGGACGTAGGCCGGGTCGTCGTAGTTGACGAAGCCGAAGCCGAATACGGGGAAGAAGACCCAGATCGCGACCAGGGCCACCAGCAGCGCCGCGAGTGCCGCCCAGACCCTGCGGGTGTCACGGGGTGGCTCCTGGGGGGCGGGGGCAGCGGGTCGAGTGGCCACCGGACGGGGCCTGCGACGGGCCATGGTCCGCAGGATAGCCGAACCAACCCGGCTCAGAGCGCGCGGTACGGCTCTCTCAGGGGTCCTGAGGCTTCGTCGTCTGCAGCGGCGCAGGCGGCTTCGGCGGCCGCACCACCCGGATCGCGCCCGGCTGCATCGGGAGCCAGTGTTCCACGAAGAGAGGCTGCGCGACCTCGTCGGCGGCTTTCAGCCGGCGAACCGTTCCGGCAGAGTCCTTCGATGCGACCGCAATCGCGAGAGCGTGCGAGAGAACCGAGAACGTCGAAAGCCCGAAGCTGAAGAGGAAGTCCTCGGACGGCAGGACGATCGACACGACCGCATTCTTCGAAAGGGGTGAGTCCTTCCGGTCGGTGAAGGCCAGGACCGGGATGCCGGATCGCTTCGCGAAGGCCGCCGCGTCGACGGTCTCCCGGCTGAACGGGGCGCAGCTGACGACCACGAGGACATCTCCCTCTCCGAGGATCGCCACCTGGTTGGAGAAGTCGGACGGGTTCGCGGCGATGCAGGGAAGGCCCGCCTGCGTGAGGTTGAATGCCAGGACCTGGCACATCACGTGCGAGACCCCGCGGCCGAGCAGAACCCTGTGACGGGAGCCCATCAGGAGCTGGGTCGCGGACTCGAGCGTGACATGGTCGAGCGTCTGAAGCAGACGGTTCAGGTTGTCCTGGTCGCGGCGGACGACCTCCGTGAGGGCCCAGAACGGGTCCGTGGGAGCCTCCAGGGCCTCGAGCGGGTCCCCTTCCGAGCGGAGCTGGCACGCCTCTCTCAGGGCGTCGCGGAAGTCGCTGAAGCCCCTGTAGCCGAGTCTCTTCGAGAACCGCACCACGGTGCCGATGCTCACGTTGGCCCGCTCGGCCATCGACTCGATCCCCCAGAGCGCGCCGAGGAGCGAGTCGGACATGAGAGCGTCGGCGATCCGGCGCATCGCCTCGGGGAGCTCGTGGTAGACGTCTTTGAGGCGGACCTGGACGTCCGGGGGCACGTCGTCGGCTGACATGGAGGGCTTGGATTCTAGCAGCGGCTGCGTTCCCGTCAGCGGCGCGCGGCGCGCAGCGCCACCACGCAGCTCTCGGCCCGCTCGAGCCGGAGCGCTTCCAGGGCCGCGGAGAGCTGAGGGCTTCCGGAGCGAAAGGCCGCGAGGTCCTCCGTTGCGAGGCAGAGGAGCTCCGACTCGGTCACGGCCGTGACCGACTCGGCCTGCAGCTCGCGTTCCCCGGCGAGGTCGCCGAAGGCCTCGTGCGGCCTGAGGAGCGAAACCGCGACCTCCCGATCGCCGGTGCGGAAGGTCACGCGGAACGCACCCCGCTTGACGATGTAGGTCCCCTTCGCCGGGACGCCCTGCCTCACGATCAGCGTTCCCGCCTGTACCGCGGCCGGCCTGAGCTTCTGCGTCAGCTGCCGCTGTTCGATCTCCGAAAGGACTCCGAAGACCCGAGAGCGGGCGAGCGCGGTGCCGAGAACTCGTTCCTCGTAGAGCCGGTTCAGCGCATCGGCGAGCGGGCGGAACTTGCGGGCGATGGGCGCGAGAGCGTTGTGGTCGAGCTCGAGGACGTAGGACGGTTCCCGGGCCGTCACGGTGGCGTATCTGGGCAGAGCGGTGAGGAAGGACGTTTCTCCTACCACCTCTCCGTCTCTCGCCGTTCGGAGGACGACCTCCTTGCCGAGGTCGTTCCGGGTGGATACGTCCAGCGTTCCCCGGACCACGAAGAAGACGGAGCTCCCCTCGCTCCCCTCGCGAAACAGGACCTCACCCGCTGCGAGCGTGAGCAGGTTGATCCGCTGGAGGACGAGGTCGATCAGGACCGGGGGAATGTCCCGGAGGAGGGGGATTCCGGGCCTTGCGCCGTGGACGGCCTCTCTTTTCAGGCTCCATGCCGAAGGAGGCGCGGCCGGCTCGGGCAGCGCGAACGAGCCGCTCGGCGGTGGACTCTCGGGAAGCGTCGGGCGCGGGAAGAAACCGCTGGACGGAGGACCCGGGACCGGCTCCGGCTTCGGAAAGGCGCCGCTCGGGGGAGGAGGGTCGGGACCCGGTCGGGTGAAATTGCCGGACGGGGGCGGGGCCGGAACGGGAGGCGCCACCGGCGGAGCCGCCTTCTCGGCCTCCAGGATCTTCTTCAGCTGGAGGTGCGAGAGGTACGTGGAGGAAGTGAGATCGCAGTCCGGGTCGAGCTGTGAGGCCTTCTTGTAGATGGCGATCGCCTCCTCGAGGCAGCCTCTGGACTGGACGATCGGCCCATACCGGTTGAGGAGCCGGACGGCCTCCGTCTTCCGGCCGCTGGCGACGAGGGCGTCCGCGAGCTTCAGCACGGCCCCGGCGTCGTCGGGGTTCTCCTTCAGCCGCCTGCGAGCCGATTCGACGAGCTCCCGTATGGCAGCGGAGTCGCCCCTCGGCCCTTCGGAAAAGAATCCCATCGAGGGAACTCTACGCGCGGATCTCCACGGCGCAAGCGGGTGTCGCGGCGGTGGGTGGCGATGGAGGCCCTTCTCCTGGACGCTCCCACCAGCACCCGAACGACCCGACAGCTCGAAATGCATGAACGCAGGGTTGGGACCTGCGTTGCGGGTTTCCGATGTTAGAGCCTCGTGACAGGGGCCGCTGGGCGTCGAAGTCCGCGCGATCGGCCCTCTCACGGGAGTCCGCTGCGTGCCGGGTCAGTCACCGTTCGGGCACCAGCAGCTGCCCCACACGGCGAGAGGCTGTCTGGCGGATCCATTCGTGAACCTGATCTGCCCCTCATAGTCCGTGTGCGCGCAGGTGGAGTCGGCCTCCGGGCAGACGAACGAGGTCTTGTACTTGAAAGTGAGCTCCGTGGAGCCGGAAGCCCAGGTCTCGGCATGGCGGTCGCCAACGGAGTCGCTGCGCTCGTGCTTCTTGACGTCCTTGGAGGACATGCGGGTGAGGCGAACGAGGG
>CALBDV010000611.1 GCA_937927565.1 uncultured Holophagales bacterium | reverse complement strand
TCGACCGCTTCCGGGCGAAGGCGACGAAGGCGCGGCAGGCGCAGAGCAAGATCAAGCTCATCGAGAAGATCGTCATCGACAAGCTGCCCGAGAGCTCCCGCCGGCACCCGCGGTTCCGCTTCCGGCAGCGGCGGCCGAGCGGCCGGACTGCCCTCGAGATCGACTCCGTCGGCAAGGCCTACGGCGACAACGTCGTCCTGAAGGACGTCTCTCTCCGGGTCGACCGGGGAGACCGCCTCGCGATCATCGGCCCGAACGGCATCGGCAAGTCGACGCTCCTGAAAATCGCGGTGGGCGAGCTCGCGCCGGACGCCGGAAAGGTCACGTGGGGGTACGAGGCCAACCCGGGGTACTTCTCCCAGGACCACTCGGAGCTCCACGGCGCCGGCCGGCAGTCGATCGAGGCCTGGCTCTGGGAGGCGGCCCCGGGAGAGCCGATCGGCTTCGTCCGCGGGCACCTCGGGCACGTCCTCTTCACGGGCGACGACGCGGACAAGCCCGTCCGGGCCCTGTCCGGCGGAGAGAGCGCGCGCCTCGTCTTCGCCCGCCTCTCGGTCCTTGGTCCCAACGTCCTGGTCCTCGACGAGCCGACGAACCACCTCGACATCGAGGCGATCGAAGCCCTCGTCGCCGCGCTGAACGAGTACGACGGGACGCTGATCTTCGTCTCCCACGACCGCTGGTTCGTCTCCCGCCTCGCCAACCGGATCCTCGAGATCTCGCCAAAGGGGCTCAACGACTTCCGCGGGACCTACGACGAGTACCTCGAGCGCTGCGGAGACGATCACCTCGACGCGGACGCCGTCCTCCTCAACGTCCGCAAGGCGAAGAAGAGCCAGGAGACCCGGAAGAAGGAACCCGAGCCGAAGAGGCAGAACCGCGTGAGGGCCCTCGAGAAGAAGCGGGACGAGCTGACCCGCCTGATCGATTCGGCGGAGACGCGCGTCCACGACATCAGCGAACGATTCCTCGACCCGGCTCTCTTCGGGAAGAACGCCCAGACGGAGGCCCGCCAGCTCGAGGAGGAGCAGAAGCAGCTGAAGCTGAGGATCGAGAGCCTGATGACCGAGTGGGAGCAGGTCGAGAGGGAGATCGAGGCGTCAGGACCGAACGCGTAGGCTCCCGGATCGGCGCGACGGCGGTTCCGGCGCCTTCCTGGCCCGCTCCCTGGCCGTCGGCCCGTTGACCTTCTCCGGCGGCGGCGGGGGCTCGACAGCGACGGTCAGGACGACGGTCGAGGCTGGCCCTTCCTCCACGGTGAAGACGGTCGGGAAGGAGACCTTCGCGGGCGACCGGCCGGCGGCGCCCGTCAGGTGGACCCTGCGGGTCATCTCGGGAGCCACGAGTACGGAGCGCTATGATCTCCGCATCTCTTCGATTCGTCCGGGCGGGGGAAGGTGATGAAGCTGTCGCGCCCTGTCGCGTTCGTCGTTTCCGCTCTTCTTCTCGCCGTCGAGACCAGCGCCGCACCGGTCGATGCCCCGGTCGGGTCGGTCGTTCCGATCGTCCTCGACGTCACTTCCGGCGAGTCCCGTTTCACGACGGAGCTCTCTCTTGCGAACCCCGGGGGCACGGCCGCCATCGTTTCCCTCCGATACGAGGCGTCGCTCGGTGACAGGCTCGGCTCGGGAACCGTCCCCGAGACGATTCCCGCCGGGGGCCAGGTGAGGTACGGCGACACCATCGCCACGCTCCGCGCCAAGGGGCTCGCGATTCCCGCGACGGGCCCACAGGGAGGAACACTCCTGGTCGAGTCGGCCGAAGGTGCCATCGTCGCGACGGCGAGGACCACGACCGCGATTGCCTCCCCCGCCGGGAGGGCTGGCCTCGCCTACGTCGGCCTCGGCGCGAGCGAGCGGTTGACGGGGAGCGCGACGGTCTACGGCCTCCGTTCGAACAGCGCCGACCGGTCGAACCTGGCCGTCTTCTCGACGAGCGCCGAGAGTGTGACGCTGAAGGTGACCGCCTACGACGGGGAAGGCGGCGGCAGCTCGGTCATCGAAGGGGCACGAACGCTCTCCCCGTTCGCCTGGTACCAGTACGACGAGGTGATCAAGCAGGCCGGCTTCTCGAACGGCTGGGTCGTCGTCGAACGGACCTCGCCCGGAGGGACCTTCTCGACCTACGGCGTCGTGAACGACAACCGGACCGGAGACGGCTCTTACATCCCTCCGGTCGTTTCGGGGGGAGCGTCGGGGACCGTGCTGCGGCTCCCGGTCGTCGTGGAGGCGGGAGCATTCGTCTCGGAGCTGGTGGTCGCCAACCGGGGAGCCGCCACCGCGCGCCTCTCGCTCTCCTACGCTGAATCCCTCTCACCGGCGTCGGGCGCCGGAGGGACGGTGACGCTCGACGTGCCACCGGGAAGGCAGCAGATCATCCCGGATGCTCTCGAGGTCCTCAGGGGACGAGGACTCGCGATCGGCGCAAAGGGGGCCGGCAGCTACGCCGGGTCGGTGCGCGTCGAAGTCGCCGGAGTCTCACTCTCCGACGTGTTCGTCGGGGCGCGGACGGCATCGCAGGCGGCGGGGGGCGGGGAGTTCGGGCTCTTCACTCCCCCCGTCTATCCCGGCCAGGAGGCGGCGTCGGAGGCGATCGTCTACGGCCTCGCGGCGGACGCCGGCAACAGGACGAACGTGGCAGTCCTTCACGCGGGGCCGGACGACTCGGGGCCGGTCACCCTTCGCCTCCAGGTCCACGACGGCTCCTCGGAGGGCGTGGCGGCGGGGAGCCCCGTCGACGTGACACTCGTCCCCGGGCAGTGGGCACAGCCGCCCGGCTTCTTCGCGGCGGCCGCCGTCACGAACGGCTACGCGCGCGTGACGCGCGTTTCGGGGAGCGCTCCCTGGTTGGCCTACGGGGTGGTCAACGACGGCGGCCAGCCCGGGCAAAGGACCGGAGACGGCGCCTACGTCCCGGCGGTCGTCACCCGGAACGTCAGCCCCCCCACCAGCAGCGCCATCATCATCGATCACACCTGCACGGATCTCTCCCGGGTGCCGCCCGGCTTCATCCAGGAAGCCAGGCAGCAGCTGAGGATCGGATACGGCCACACGTCCCACGGCAGCCAGGTCATCACGGGGATGGAGGCCATGAAGGGGGCGGAGGGCTCGCTCCTGAGCTACAGCTATGCCTGGGGGTACGACGCCAGCGCTTTCATGAACGACTCCGCATTCCCCGGGGCGAGCGATCTCGGAAGTCCCGATCGCACCTCCTGGGCCTCGGCTACCCGCGACCTGCTGAACCGCTCGGGCGGCTGCAACCGTAACGTCGTGGTCTGGTCCTGGTGCGGGCAGGCGGACACGGACGATCCGGCGGACATCACGACTTACCTGAACCTGATGAGCCAGCTCGAGAGCGAGTTCCCCGGCGTGAGGTTCGTCTACATGACGGGCCACCTCGTAGGCACCGGCACCGATGGCGAACTGAACGAACGCAACGAGCAGATCAGGGACTTCTGCCGCGCAAACGACAAGGTCCTCTTCGACTTCGCCGACATCGAGAGCTACGACCCCGACGGCCAGGTCAGCTTCATGCAGAAGTACGCCACCGACGGATGCGACTACGACGCCAACGGCGACGGGAACCCCTGGAGCGACGGGAACTGGGCCAGGGAATGGGTCGCCGCCCATCCGGGGCACGAGCTCACGACCCTGGCTTCCGGCTGCGACGACTGCGCCCATTCCGAGCGTCTCAATTGCATCCTCAAGGCCCGCGCTTTCTGGTGGATGCTGGCCCGCCTCGCCGGCTGGAACGGACAGACGGGCTAGTGGCCGCCATTTCTGGCGGCCGGTTCCCTCCTCAGCTCCGGTAGTCGGCGTTCTCCGATACGTACTCGTGCCCGAGGTCCGCGGCGAGCAGACGCGCTCGCGCGCTCCCGACTCCGAGGTCCGCGACGAGGGGGACGCGCTCCTGCGCGAACGCCTTCGCCGCATCGGCCTCGCTGTAGGCCGACGGGGCGCCGTCCTTCACGAGGACGACGCGTCCCGCTTTCAGAGACACGCGCCGCGTCGAAACCCGGGCCCCGCTCCTGCCGATGGCCGCGAGGATCCGGCCCCAGTTCGGGTCGCCACCGTAGAGCGCGGTCTTCACGAGCGGCGAGGTCGCCACGGCGTGCGCGGCCAGTCCGGCCTCCCGCACCGTCGCCGCCCCCTCGATCGTGATCTCCATGACACGCTTCGCTCCTTCGCCGTCCCTGACGATCCTCCAGGCGAGGTCGCCGCAGACCTTTACCAGGGCCGCGCGGAAAGCGGTGGCTTCGCCCATCGTCTTCATCTCCGGACCGCCGGCCTTTCCCGAGGAGAGGAGGAGTACGGTGTCGTTCGTCGACGTGTCGCCGTCGACCGATATCGCGTTGAAGCTCCCGTCGACCGCTTCCTTCAGCGCGGCGGAAAGGAGCGCAGGCGTCGCGGGGGCGTCCGTCGCGACGAACGCGAGCATCGTCGCCATGTTCGGGTGGATCATCCCGGCGCCCTTGGCGAACCCGACGACCTGGCACGTCCGATCGCCGTGACGAAAGGTCGCCCGAGCGACCTTCGGTGCGGCGTCCGTCGTGAGGATGGCGCGCGAGACGGCCTCGAGGCCTCCCGCGGAGAGTCGCGCGAAGGCGTCGGGAAGGAAGGTCCGGACCTTCTCGTCGGGGAGGACGACGCCGATGACGCCCGTCGAGGCGACGAAGACCTCCTCGCGAGGGCAGCCGGCGAGCTCGGCGGCGCGCACCTGGACCCTCTTCGCCGCCGCTTCCCCCGCGGCACCGGAGACGGCGTTGGCGCAGCCCGCGTTGACGACGACGGCCTTCACGCGGCCGCGGCTCTTCTTCAACGCCGCTCGGGAGAGGGTGACCGGGGCCGCCTGGAAGAGGTTCTTCGTGAAGACCGCCGCGGCGTTGGCCCCGTCAGGGGCGACGAGGAGCGCCACGTCGAGCCCCGGCTTCCTGCGCAGGCCGGCTCGCACGGCCGAGCCGACGAAACCCTTCGGCAGCCTCATGGCTTTCTCCTGCCGGCCGCGGTGGACGCCGCAGACTCCCTCTCACCCGCGATCCGCGCCGCGGCCCGTTTCGCCGCCTGCGCCACGCGCTTCGGGGACGTTCCCCCGACGGCCCCGCGCCGCGCGAGCGCCTTCCCGAGATCCACCGACGCGAGGTCGGCCCTCGTGACTCCCTCTCCCGCCGGAAGCTCCGCGAGCCCCTCCCCCGTCTCCTCCGCGAGAGCGAAACGGCGCCCCACGATCTCGTGCGCCTCCCGGAACGGCACGCCCCTGCGCGCGAGCGCGTCGGCGAGCTCGGTCGCCAGGAGCCG
>CALBDV010000610.1 GCA_937927565.1 uncultured Holophagales bacterium | reverse complement strand
TCGAGCCACTCCTTCGGCGGCACGTACCTCGAGCTCGTCCCCGGCGAACGGATCCGCTACACGGACGCCTTCGACGACCCGAACCTCCCGGGCGCGATGCAGGGGACAGTGGAGCTGAAGAAGGTCTCCTGCGGCACCGAGCTCACGATCACGCAGGAAGGGGTCCCCGACGTCATCCCGCCTGAGGCGTGCTACCTGGGGTGGCAGGAATCGCTCGCCCTCCTCGCGAAGCTCGTCGAGGCCGAGATCCCCGACGGGGCGTGAGGCCGGGCGCCCGCGAGAGCGCCCACGAAGACGGAACACGCGGCGCCGACACGCGCCGCGAGCGTTACACCAAGGAGGACCCATGGGCGTGACGAACTCGGCCTCGGGAACCCGGATCGACGAGGTGGCGGACGACATCTACCGCATCAGCACACCGTTTCCCGGGGTTCCCGGGGGCTTCTCGTTCAACCAGTACCTCGTCGCCGACGACGAGCCCCTCCTCTTCCACACCGGGCTGAGGACGATCTTCCCGCTCGTCCTCGAGGCGATCGCGAGCGTCCTCCCGCCGGAGCGGCTCCGATTCGTCGGCTACTCGCACTTCGAGTCGGACGAATGCGGGGCGATGCCCCACCTCCTCGCGGCGGCCCCGGAGTCTGTGCCGCTCTGCGGCGGGGTCAGCGCCATGATCAACGGCGACGCCTTCGACCGGCCTCCCCGAGCCCTCGCGAACGGCGAGACGCTCTCCCTCGGCCGGCACCGGGTCCGCTGGATCGACGCGCCCCACCTCCCCCACGCCTGGGAATGCGGGTATCTCTTCGAGGAGACGACGGCGACGCTCCTCTGCGGAGACCTCTTCACCCAGGGGGGAGCCGACAACGCGCCCCTGACGACGTCCGACATCCTCGGGCCGTCCGAGGCCTTCCGCAGTCAGGCGGACTACTTCTCGCACGCGAGGAACGTCCGCACGCTGCTCGCCCCTCTCGTGGCGACACGGCCCGAGACCCTCGCCTGCATGCACGGGAGCGCCTGGCAGGGGGACGGCGCGCAGCTCCTCGAGGCGCTCGCCGACTCGCTGGACGCCTGAACGCCGGGCCGCTCCCGTAGCCGGGCGCGAGACTTCGGCCGCGGAGGCGCCGCACGTCGCCGCCTCCGCGGACCGGCGGGCGCCCGGAAACCGAACCGCGCGATTCGCGTAGCACGAGGAAGCCGTTTCCCCCTTCCCCGGGGCCGGGACCTTCCCCGGCCTCCCGCACACGACCGGCTCCGACGCCCGAAGGAGGGGCTTTCCCATGAAGCCTGTTCGCAGCTTCCTGCCCTTGGCTTTCCTTCTCTTCGTCCTCCCCGCCTCAGCCGCCGAAGAGGTCGCGGGACTCCCGCTCCACGTCCAGCGTCTCGACCCGAAGACGGTCCGTGTCTGGGTCGGCGACTACGTGTCGACGACGAACGTCGTCGGCTTCGCCACCGCGAAGGGGATCGTCGTCGTCGACACGACCGGCGTTCCGAAGATCGACCGCGAGCTTCGCCGAGTGATCGCCCGCGAGCTGGGCCGTTCCGACTTCACGACCCTGATCAACACTCACGAGCACGGCGACCATACCGGCGGGAACTCCGTCTATTCCGACACGGTGATCGTGGCCCACGAACGCTGTACCGCCGGAATGCGGCGGAACCCTGCCGACCGAGAGCGGATCCTGGCGTGGCAGACCCAGCACCTCGCCGGACTCGAGAGGGACCTCGCGAAGCACCCGGCGGGGAGTGTCGAGGCGAGGAAAGCCGCCGAAGAGCTCGTCTTCGGGCGCCTTAACCACGAGGTCTGGACGGCGAACGCGGAGCCCGTCGTCCCGACGAAGACGTTCGCCGACCGCCTGACGCTCGACATGGGCGACACGACCTTCGAGCTCTCGTACATCGGCGGCATGCACTCTGCGAGCGACATCGCGGTCTTCGTCCCCGAGCGCGGGCTGCTGATGACGGGCGACACGATGGCCGACCGCTGGCTCACCGACACGCCGGGCTGCCTCGCCTCGTTCGTCGCGCGCGAGGGGGTCCCGCACGACTTCCCGCTCCTCCTCGAGAACGGGCGCCGGCTTCTCGCGAAGAAGGACCGGATACTCACGATCCTCCCCGGCCACTGGAACGGCGAGCTCTCCTTCGCCGGCTTCGAGGCGCGGCTGAAGTACGTGGAGGCGCTCTGGGAGGGGGTCGGCAAGCTCGCGAAGGCGGGCCGGCCGCTCGAGGAGGTCCAGGCGGCGTTCCCGCTCGGGACGCGCTTTCCCGGGCTCGAAAAGAGCCCGGGCTTCGACGCCCGCAACCACGCGACGACCGTCGCCGAGATCTGGTCCACGACGACGGGACTGCGTAACGGGGCCTCGGAGCTCTTCGCCCTCGTCGAGTCGAACGCCCCGGAGGAGCGGCTCCGGGCCGTCATCGTTGATCACGGCTCGAAGACGCCGCGGTACTACTTCCCCGAGCGGGAGATCAACGGCCGGGGCTACTTCTTCCTCCAGCAGAAGCGGGTCCCCGAGGCCGTGACGATGTTCCGGATCAACGCCGAGCTCTTCCCCGCGTCCTGGAACGTCTGGGACAGCCTCGGCGAGGGGCTCCTCGCGGCCGGCGACGTCGCGGGGGCCCGGGCGGCCTACGAGAAGTCGGTGCAGATCAACCCGGAGAATCGGAACGGCAGGGAGGCGCTCGCGCGGATCGGGGCCGAGGCCCCGAAGAGCTCGTCCTGAGGGAAGGCCCTCTTCGCAAGGCCGGGGAGGGCTCCCCCCGGCCTCCCGTCAGCCCGCCTCGACGAGCTTCTTCATCCTCTCGAGCGCCTCGCCCCACGCCGCGCGCAGGCCGTCGGCTTCCTCGCGGGTCTGGAGACGGTCGTGCGTCACCATCACGGTCGTCTTGCCCGGGGCAGGCTGGAACTTGATCTCCACCGGTGTCCCGGAAGCGCTCGCGTCCTTCCAGACCAGCCGGATCGTCTTCCCCGGCGTCACCCCCTTCACGTCGGCGGCGTTCCCGTCGGCGTTCGAGAGCGAGCCCCCCGCCTTCAGGTCGAGAAGGTTCTTCGGCCCGAACCACGCGTCGAGGGCCTTGCCGGTTGCCCACATCTCCCAGCACTTTTCGGGCGCTGCCTTCACCGACTTCGTCGCGCAGATGGTGTAGCCCTTCCCCTTGCCGTCCTTCTCGACGACCCCCTTGTGCCTCTCGTACTCGACCTGGAGCGTCGCCGCCCACCAGGCGTCGACCTTCAGCCCGGCGTAGAGGTACCCGCCGATCTCCCGCCGCCCCTTCGCCGGGCCGCCGAAGGCGTCGAGGACCTTCCACCACTCGGCGAAGCTCTTCCCGGTCTCCTTCTTCACGTTCTCGTCCGACACGACCTTCTCGGAGCGCAGCGTCACCTTCATCGCGGAACCTCCTCATCGGGCCCCTTCAACGAAATCGGGCGGAACTCTAGGACGTCTCCGGCCCGGCAGGAAGGGGAAACGGCTCCCGCCGGGCGAGAATCCCTGGAGCGAGGAACGCCCGATGACCCGCCGAATGCCGACCTCCGAAGAGACCCGCCTCGCCGAGTCCCGCGACCGCCGGACCCACTGGAAGCGCTGGGGGCCGTATCTCGCCGACCGCCAGTGGGGGACGGTGCGGGAGGACTACAACGCCGACGGCGCCGCGTGGAACTCCTTCCCTCACGACCACGCCCGCTCGCGCGCGTACCGCTGGGGCGAGGACGGGCTGATGGGGATCTCCGACCGGCGGCAGACCCTCTGCTTCGCCCTCGCGCTCTGGAACGGGAAGGACCCGATCCTCAAGGAGCGCCTCTTCGGCGTGACGGGGCCCGAGGGCAACCACGGCGAGGACGTGAAGGAGCTGCACTACCAGCTCGACTCCACGCCGACGCACTCGTACATGAAGCTCCTCTACAAGTACGTCCAGTCGGAGTACCCGTACGGGCGGCTCGTCGCGGGGAACCGCGCGCGGAGCCGACTCGAGCCCGAGCTGGAGCTGACCGACACCGGCGTTCTCGACGCGGGCTACTGGGACGTCACGGTCGAGTACGCGAAGGCCTCCGCCGAGGACCTTCTCGTGAAGGTGACGGCGACGAACCGCGGTCCGGGGCCCGCGACGCTCCACCTCCTCCCCACGCTCTGGTACCGCAACACCTGGAGCTGGGGCCTCGACGCCCGGCGACCGCGCATTCGCGCGTCCGAGAAGCGCCCCGGCTCGGCCGTCCTCTCCACCGAGCACCCGCTCTACGGCCCGCGCTGGCTCCTCGCCGAGGGCGAGCCGGAGCTGCTCTTCACGGAGAACGAGTCGAACGCGGAGAGGCTCTGGGCCGTTCCGAACGAGAGCCCGTTCGTGAAGGACGCCTTCCACGAGGCCGTCGTCCACGGCCGGCGGGAGGCCGTGAATCCCGGCCGGGTCGGGTCGAAGGCCGCGGCCTGGTACGTCGGCGAGGCGGAGACGGGTGGGTCGTTCGAGCTGAGGCTTCGCCTGACGAACCGGCTCCCGGCGGGCGACGGTGCGGGCGACGACTTCGACGAGGTCTTCGCGCTCCGGCGGGCCGAGGCGGACGAGTTCTACGCGGCGCTCCAGCCCGCGGGGCTCTCGGACGACGCGCGGAACGTCCAGCGCCAGGCCTTCGCCGGGCTCCTCCTGACGAAGCAGTACTACGGGTTCGAGGTCGCCCGCTGGCTGAAGGGGGACCCGG
>CALBDV010000609.1 GCA_937927565.1 uncultured Holophagales bacterium | reverse complement strand
AGGGCGGGCCTCGACGGCTACCTCGGCGTCCTCGTCGCCCAGCAGGCGCTCTTCAGCGCCCAGCAGGGGGCGGTCGGCGTCCGCCTCGCCGAGCAGGCGAACCTGGTGACGCTCTACAAGGTCCTCGGCGGCGGGGTGTGACCCGCCTCCTCGCCGGCCTCCTCGTCGCCGCGGCGCCCTCGCCGACGGCGCCGACGGCGGCTGGCGAGGATCCCCCGGGGAGCGGGCCCGCTGCGGGCAACAGGAGTGGCGCCACGGCCAGCACCTGTGCCTGCGGCGTCTGGTGGCAGAATTGGATTAGGCTCTCTGGCAAATGGCCTGAGGTCTGCTCAGCAGACCGTGTTCTCCAAGGCCCACTCTGCTGGCGCTCGTCGCCGACGCGAGCCTACCGGGAAGGCGCATCGCTCCAATGAAAGAACTCTGCAGAAGCCTGATAGCGCTGAGCCTTCTGGTCGTTGCCGAAGGCGTTTCTGCACAGTCGATGACGACCGTCCTCTCGATTCCCCCGGGAGACGCGGTGGCCGGAACTTCGGTCGAGCTGATGCTCATCGCCATCAACGCAGGAACCGCCGAGACCAGCTTTACGATCCCGGCTGTGATTCCCGCTTCCCTGATCATCGGTGGCGAATCATGGCCGCTCGAGATGCGGGCGGATTCGCCGTCGCGGTCGACGGTGGCTCCGGGCGGTTTCATCGCTCGGCCCTATTGCCTCGATCTGCCGAATGGCGCGGCCGGCCTCGGGGTGATCGAGGTCATCTTGCCAGACTCGTCCACCCTGAGCTCCGCGATCGAGGTCGCTGGCGCAACCGCGGGGGCGGCGGGAGGAAACGGGGTCCCTCCGCCCACGGCGTCCGAGGGGAACGTCACGCGGCATGCCGCCATGGCGACCGACGCAGATGCGTCGATTCTCGGGCGTACGTTTGCGGGCCGCTTGCAGGCCCACGGGTCGACGTACTTCGTCTATGGATCGGGGCCACAGGCGGCGAAGTTCCAGTTCAGCTTCAAGTACAAGCTCGCCGACCTGGGCGACAAGACCGCGTCCGCGACATTGAACAGCCTTCAGCTCGGCTACACCGAACGCTCTCTCTGGGACGTGACTTCCGTGTCCAGCCCGTTCTACGACACGAGCTACATGCCGGAGCTGTTCTGGGAGTGGATCAGGTTTCCGGCCAGGAAGCAGAGCGGCTTTTCGTGGAACGGTTTTCAGCTCGGCGTCAAGCACGAGTCGAACGGAAAGGCCGGCGATGACTCCCGCAGCGTGAACACCGCTTACCTGCGCAGTCCGTTCTTCGTCGGCCCGGTGGACGGTTGGCACCTCATTCTCTTCCCGGAGGTCTGGATCTATCTCGGCGGCGGGGAAGAGATCGCAGAGTACCGTGGCTACGGCCAGCTTCGCGGGTCGTTCGGCCAGGCCAAAGGTCCGCTTCTCGCGTTCGCGGTGATGGCGGGGAAAGGCCTCCATCACGGTTCCGTAGAGCTCGGTCTCACGTACCCGATGCACGTCCGCTTCTTCGACAGCTCGATGTTCGTGCTCGCGCAGTACTTCAATGGCTACGGGGAGAGCATTCTCTCGTACGACCGGAAATCAGAGTCCATACGGGTGGGTATCGCGCTCGTCCGCTGAGAGCGGAGAGCGCATTGAAAACGAACACCGGCGAGCTTCGGACGAGGTCAGTATGTCGAGCCCGCTTTGGCGCCGGGGGCGGGATCGAGCCCTCCCGGATACCGACGGATCCGGTCGATCGGAGTCGTCAGCGCGCGCCTTTGCCGCTGAGGACCGTCGGGATCGTCCGGAGGAGGATTTTCATGTCGAGGGTGAGCGACCAGTTGTCGATGTAGGCGAGGTCGAGCTCCATCCACTGG
>CALBDV010000608.1 GCA_937927565.1 uncultured Holophagales bacterium | reverse complement strand
CATGACGAGGAGCGTCTCCTTCGGCTTGGCCACCTCGCTCACCCGGGAGACGAAGTCCGGGAGGAGCTTCATCGGGAACTGCCCCTTGGTGGCATCCCACTCGTACGACTGGGCCGCGACGGGGATCTTCCAGGCCATGGCCGGATGGCCGACGTAGAGATACTCCTCGGGAGTGCGGACGTCGAGGATCTTCACCTTCCCGGGCGCGGCCTTCCACATCTCGTAGGCCTCCTTCGCCGTCACGTAGAGCCCCAGGACCGTCTGCTTTTCCCTGGGCAGCTTCGGGAGTGTCGTCATGTGGCCCCCTTCTTCGTCGTGTTTTCGTCCTCTTCCAGGTCGATCAGGACCTGCGCGATCAGCCCCGTCCACCCCGTCTGGTGGCTGGCGCCGCACCCTCGGCCGGTGTCGCCGTGGAAGTACTCGTGGAACGGGATCAGGTCGCGCCAGTGGGGATCGGTGTGGAAGAGCTCGCAGGAGCCGAAGACGGCCCGCCGGCCGTCTCCATCGCGGAGAAAGATGTTCGCGAGCCGGCGCTTCAGCTCCTGCACGACCTGCTCCAGGTTCATCAGGTGGCCCGAGCCGGTGGGGCACTCGACCCGGAACTCGTCCCCGAAGTAGGCGTGGTACTGGCGCAGGGCGAGGAGGATGAGGAAATTGACCGGCATCCAGATCGGGCCCCGCCAGTTGGAGTTCCCCCCGAAGAGGTCGGTCCGCGACTCTCCCGGCTCGTAGTCCAGCCGGTATTCCTGCCCGGCCAGGTGGAGCACCATCGGGTTCGCCTCGTGGGCGCGCGAGACCGAGCGCACCCCGTGGGGCGAGAGGAACTCCTTCTCGTCGAGCATCCTCTCGAGCATGCGCCGGAGCTGGTCCGGCCGCACGAAGCCGAGGACCAGGTTGCCCTTCGGCCCCGGCACGACCATCGGCCCGACGCTCTCGACGAGGTCCGGCCGGTTCGCGATGAACCAGTCGCGGCGCCGCTTGAAGTCCGGGTAGCGCTCGGAGGTGTCGGCGGGAACCGTCGCGGCGCCGAAGAGCGGCACGAAGCCGACCATGGTGCGTGCGCGCAGGGGCACCGGCTCCTCCTCACGGGAGAAGAGGTGGTCGTAGAAGAAACCGTCCTCCTCGTTCCAGAGCGAGCGAACCGGGTCGCGCACGTTGTTGATCGCGTTCGCGACGTGGATGTAGTGCTCCCAGAACTTGCTCGCGACGTCCTCGTAGACGGGGTTCCGCTTCGCGAGCATCAGGGCGATCGTCGCCAGGTTCTTGGCGAACGCCGCCATCCAGCTCGTGCCGTCGGCCTGCCCGAGCAGGTAGCCGGGAGGGAGCTTGCCGCGGTCGAACGCGCCGATGTTGTCCATCCCGAGGAAGCCGCCCTGAAAGACGTTGTTCCCCAGCGCGTCCTTCCGGTTGACCCACCAGGTGAAGTTCAGGAGCATCTTCTGGAAGACGCGCTCGAGGAAGTCGTAGTCGGCGACCCCCGTCCGGCGGCGTTCGATGTCGAACACCGCGACCGCGGCCATGGAGAGCACCGGCGGGTTGACGTCGCCGAAGTCCCACTCGTAGGCCGCGATCTGCCCGTTGGGGTGCATGTACCACTCGCGCAGCATCAGGAGGATCTGGTCCTTGGCGAACTGCGGGTCGACGTGCGCCAGCGTGATGCAGTGGAACCCCAGGTCCCAGGCGGCGAACCAAGGGAACTCCCACTTGTCGGGCATCGAGATCACGTCGCGGGCGTGGAGGTGCGTCCACTGGTGGTTCCGTCCCCCGAGGCGCTGGGGAGGCGGGCTCGGGAGGGCCGGGTCGCCTTCCAGCCAGTCGTCGACGACGTAGTGGAAGAACTGCTTGGACCAGAGCATTCCCGCGAAGGCCTGGCGCGCCACCCTCCGGGCGTCCTCGGAGAGCTTGGGGGGCAGGACGACGTCGTAGAACTCGTCCGCTTCCGACTTGCGCTCGGTGAAGAGGGCGTCGAACCCGGCAAAGGGCGCCTCGATCGGCTTCCCGTCGGGCAGCGAGGCCAGGCGCAGCTCGAGGGTGACGGTCTCGCCCGCGCCGACGGTCCGGGCGTAGCGCGCGGCGGCCTTCGTCCCCGTGAGGGCCGGGTTCACGGCGTCGCGCCGGCCGTTCACCACGCAGGCGTGAAAGGCGTCCTTGACGTACGGGGTCCGGCACGGGGCGCCGTACAGCCTCTCGGCGTTCGTCTCGTTCTCCGTGAAGAGGAGCTCGTCGGCGCCGGAGCAGTAGAGGGCGTACTTGCCGAGGTCGTGGTGCGTGGCGGCCATCACCCTCACGCCGTCGTCGGGGGACGGCCGGGCCGCGATCGACGGCCGGCGGTCGTCGCGGCCCCAGCTCCAGGTGTTTCGGAACCAGAGCGTCGGCAGCACCTCGACGGGCGCCGCCTCGGGGCCGCGGTTGGCGACGTGGATCCGGATCAGGAGGTCGTCGGCCCCGGCCTTGGCGTACTCCACGACGACGTCGAAGTTGCGGGAGCCGTCGAAGACCCCGGTGTCGACGAGCTCGAACTCCGGCAGCGCCTTGCTCCGGCCGCGGTTCTCCTCGACCAGCCGGGCGTAGGGGAACTCGGCCTGCGGGTACTTGTACAGGTACTTCATGTACGAGTGCGTCGGCGTCGAGTCGAGGTAGAAGTAGTAGTCCTTGACGTCCTCGCCGTGGTTCCCCTCGGGCCCGCTCAGGCCGAACATCCTCTCCTTGAGGATGGGGTCGCGGCCGTTCCAGAGAGCGAGCGCGAAGCAGAGGACCTGGTTGCGGTCGCAGATCCCGCCCAGGCCGTCCTCGTTCCAGCGATAGGCCCGCGAGCGGGCGTGGTCGTGGGGAAAGTGCGCCCAGGCGTCGCCGCCGGCGCTGTAGTCCTCGCGCACGGTGCCCCAGGCCCGCTCCGAAAGGTACGGTCCCCAGTTCGCCCAGGGCTTGGCGCGCTCCCGGTTCGTCGCCAGGCGGGTCCCCTCGCGCGTGTCGTAGATCGTCCTCACGAGTCTCTCCTTCCCGGCAGCGTGCCCCTCCGCGTCCTCACTTCGGGAACAGGAGGATGACCGCGAGCCTCAGTCCCCAGTCCGGCCCGCCTTCGGGCTTGTCGGCGTAGTAGCGGCCGCCCACGGTCAGGGCGACGGGTTGCTTGCCGAATTTCACGAGCTGCTGAACCATGAGGTTCAGGGGCACGGTCCACTGCTCGTTCTCCCAGTCGTAGGTCGACTCGGTGTTCAGGGTGAAGGTCATGGCCCTCTTCAAGGTGTAGGAGACGAACGGCTGCAGGTAGGTGGCGCTGACGTCCGCGCGCTCGCTCTCGCCGGCAAAGGACCAGATGTGATTTGCCAGCGCGCCGTAGGTCCAGCCGTTCTGCTGCTTGAGCACCACGAACGTCGGTCCGACGCCCCACTTCTCCGAGCCCAGCGAATGGTCGGTGGCGGTCGGGACCAGCACGGCCGGACCCGCGCCCCAGATCCAGCCGCCTCGCGTCGGCTTGACGGGCGACAGGAAGAAGCTCTGCACCGTGTCCGACAGGCCCCACTGGCTGGACGGGTCGCCGACGTCTTGCTGGTAGACGACGGGGAGAACCGTCCGCGAGATGAGGAGCCAGTCTTTCGTGAGCGTGAAGGGAACGATCGGCTGGAGGTTCAGCTTGTACCGATAGGCGTCGTCGGCCGGGCCCCCGCCGAAGTCGAAGTTGTTCTGGAAGGGGACGCTGATGAGGGCTCCGATCGGGTTCGCGAGGGTCTTGGCCAGATCGGCGGTGCTGCCCCCGGTGGCCTCCGCAGTGGCTGCTGTTGCACTCCCGGGCGGAGGGGTCGGCGGACTCCCGGCGTCCGCCTGGCCGTGAGCCCGGGGGGTCGCCGCCAGGAGCGCCCCGGCGACCACGAGGATGCCGAGTCGTGACTTGAAGGGACTGTCTCCGGAGCGTGATTTCATTTCGAGCTCTCCGCTGTCATTTGCTCGGCACGGGACCCGAGAAGCTTCGCCAGGAAGAACCAGACGATCACCGGCACCGGGACCGCGAGCAGGATCATCACCAGGAGGCGGGGGTCGAGAACGGGGAAGGCGGTGATCGCCACGAACATGGCGCCGCCGTTGCGGGAGCAGACGGCCAGCGCCAGGGAGCTTCGCTGCGCCTGGTTCAGCCCGAAGCCGGCGAAGTAGGAAAGGGCCATCCCGGCGCTGAAGAGGACCTGGCCGGCGACGGCGAAGCTGCCGAGCGCGGTGAGGAACTCCCGGCCGTGGAACACCAGGGTGAATACCAGCAGGAGCAACGTGGAGATCCCCGCGATCTTCTTCGCCACGGGCAGGAGCTTCGCCGCCGCCCGCGCGGCGTAGAAGCTGACCGCGGCACCGATCACGAGCGGCAACAGGACGGTCGAGAGGAGCGGCTTTCCGATGGCCCAGCTGCTCACCGTCAGCCCCGGGATCAGGAGCGGGGCCATCAGGGGCATCAACACCACGGTGCCGACGACCGACAGCGGCATGATGGCGGCCGCGAGGGACATGTCGGCCCGCGCGATCCGGATGAAGAGCGGCAGGGCCGGCGCCGTCGGCGCCAGGCTGAAGATGAGGAGCCCGACGGCGTAGGGCTCCGCCATCGGAAGGACCTTCGTCAGGCCGACGGCCAGGGCCGGCCCGGCGATCCAGCTCCACCCGAGCGTGAGCGCCAGGAGCCGGACGCTCCGAAGGGACCGGAGCGTCTCGCGCAGGTCGAGCTCGAGCCCCATGGACGCCAGGTTCGCCACGGCGTAGAAGATGGCCACGGTCCCGAAGGCGTCCTGGGCGTTCATCGCCGCTCTCCTCTGGGTCGATTCGGAATTGTCGTCGTCATGCTCGTGACGGCAGGTCACTCGACCCCGGGGGCTTTCTCGCCCGTGCGGCCGAAGGCCTCGTCGATGATGGCCTGGAGGTGCTTCACGAGGTCGTCGGACGGCGTCTTGTAGTCGTCCAGCTCGTAGACCTCTCCCAGGAGCTCGTA
>CALBDV010000607.1 GCA_937927565.1 uncultured Holophagales bacterium | reverse complement strand
CAAAGGACTCGAAGCCCGAGACCATCCGGACCGGGAGGGCGTAGATGCGACGGGTAGATGGAGCGAAGGTCACGCGCCTTACCCCGGGAGACCTGCTCGCCTGCCGAAGGGCTAGCGACGTCGAGAGGCGGAGCGAAGGGCGGGCAGGAGTCAGCCGAGGCCGAAGTAGCCGCGAACGCACCGCGGCGAAGGGCCGAACGAGAGGAGCCGAACCGGACGAGGCCTTCGATGCGCGAGGGAGACGTGGGAAGAAGGGCTGAGATGCCCGAGCGGACCCGGAAGGCTGGCGGCGGAACCGCCGGAGGTACGGGAACCGATCGTCAAGTGTGCACGGCAGGCCGAGAGAAAGCCGGGGACGGGGCTCCGAGGCTCATGGAGGAGGTGCTGCGTCGAGAGAACCTCGTGAAGGCGCACGCGCGGGTGGTGAAGAACGGCGGGGCGGCCGGCGTCGACGGGATGACCGTCGAAGAGCTGATGCCGTACTGCTGGGAGCACTGGACGCGCATCCGGGAGGAGTTGCTCGGCGGGACGTATGCCCCGAGGCCGATCCGGAAGGTGGAGATACCGAAACCGGACGGTCAGGGCAAGCGGATGCTGGGCATCCCGACGGTTCTGGACCGGATGATCCAACAAGCCCTCTCACAGGTCCTCGAGCCCATCTTCGATCCCACGTTCTCGGACGGGAGCTTCGGTTTCCGGACAGGGCGCGGGACGCACGGCGCGGTGCGACGTGCGCGGCGGCACATGGCCGCTGGACACCGATGGGTCGTGGACCTGGACCTCGAAAAGTTCTTCGACCGGGTCAACCACGACGTCCTGATGTCGCGGGTGGCGCGGAAGGTGAAGGACAAACGGGTGCTCCTCCTGATCCGGCGCTATCTGCAGGCGGGGATCATGGAGGGGGGGCTGGTGTCGCCCCGGACAGAGGGGACGCCGCAGGGCGGGCCGCTGTCGCCGCTTCTCTCCAACGTCCTGCTCGACGAGCTGGACAAGGAGCTGGAGCGCAGGGGACACCTCTTCGTCCGATACGCCGACGACTGCAACGTCTACGTGAAGTCGAAGGCGGCGGGCGAGAGGGTGATGGCATCGCTGGAGACGTTCCTGTGGGAGCGGCTCCGGCTGAGGGTGAACCGGGCCAAGAGCGCCGTGGCGCGACCGTGGAGACGGAAGTTTCTGGGGTACAGCGTGACGGCGAACTACAAGCCGAGGCTGAGAGTGGCGCCAGAGTCGGTGAAACGACTGAAGGCGAAACTGCGGCCGAAGCTGAGGGCTGGGCGGGGGCGAGACCTCGCCCGAACCATCAGGGAGCTCACCCCCGTCACGCGGGGCTGGGTGGCGTACTACCGGCTGGCGGAGGTCAAGCAGAGCTTCGAGATTCTGGACGAGTGGCTCCGGCGGAAACTGCGCTGCATCGTGTGGCGGCAGTGGAAGCGGCCGCGGACCCGGCTCCGAAAGCTCCGCGAACACGGACTGGAACAGGCTCGTGCAGCGACCTCGGCCTACAACGGCCGGGGGCCCTGGTGGAACGCCGGGTCGAGCCACATGCACCAGGCCCTACCGACCGCCGCGCTGACACGACTGGGACTCACGAGCCTTCTCGAGGAGCATCGGAGACTCGCGTGCTCCCCTTGAAC
>CALBDV010000606.1 GCA_937927565.1 uncultured Holophagales bacterium | reverse complement strand
CTCAGGACCTCGCCCCGCAGCGGGACGTCCTCCTCGAGGGCGCGCCGGCGAAAGAGCCGTCTCACGGCTTCACCCCGTCACCCGGGTCCCCCTCGGAACGTCGCCGCGGCCAGTGGCCTCGGCCGGGTTCGCTCCTGTCACACCGGGATCCGCCTCTTCCGCGAGTCGCAGGAGGATGTCCGAAAGGAGGGCGACATGTCTCCGCTGCCGGGGAATCAGCTCGAGCGTCACGAGATCATGGGCGTCGTCGTGAGACGTTCCATCCGCCGCCTCGTACACCGCCAGTGCGAACCTCTCGCCGTCGAGAAGGTCGCGGACCGCCGCCGTTTCTGCAGAGAGCGCGAACGGGCCTTCGGTCGCGGGCTCGCTCTCCGGGACTCCTCCCAGCTGCCGAACGACCACCTGCAGCGCCGCCACGCTCCTCTGGTGCTCGGCAGCGAAGCGGAGGATCTCCGGGACGTCCACGATCTTCCGGCTCTCGGCCGAGCGGAGAGCGAGCTGCCAGGCGTTCACCGCGGCGAGCTCGCCCCGCAGGAGCGAGTTGAGTTCGTCTATTCCTTCCGCCGGGGACGCCGCGCCCGGACCAGCGGTCATCTCGCTTCTCCGGAAAGCCGAGGCGGGAACGATTGCATGTTCATGGGTCTTCCGTCAGGTTGCCGCGACGCACGAGACGTGCCACCAGGGAGACGGAGACGCGACCGGGCCCGACGCGTGCCGGATTCGCCTCCGGCAACCGGTTGATTGACGTCTGTCCCGGGCAGGCCGATGCTTTGCATGAGAACGCCACAGATGAACGAGTCCCTTCCTCCTGACTTCCCCGGCGGTGTGGCGGATGCTCTGGGAACTCTCCGGCACGCCCTGGCCGACCCGTTGTCCGCCGCGGGGGTCAAGCTCGAGCTGCTCGAGCGTCGCCTCGCGGAGGTTCCTTCGAACGGTGCTTCCCTCGCGGACCGGGTTCGCGGAGTAAAGGCCGACCTCGCTGCCGCCGGCCGGCTCATCGACCTTCTGCCGCGCCTCGCGAGCATCGCAGGAGAGCCGGCCGGAATCACCTCCCTCGGAGATCTCTGCCGCGCCGCCGGGATTCCGCTCGAGGAGGGTCCGGCCAACCGTCCCCGGCTGCTGCTGCGACGCCTCGCCACGATCGATGCCCTGCGAATCCTGGTCTGGTTCCTCCGTTCCCGCGACCCTCTCGCGGCGCCGCCGCGGCTGCTGGAGGAATCCGCCTCGGGGCGCGTGGCGCTGCGGATCGAGGCCCTCGGCGGGAGCGGCGATTCGAACCCGGAGCGGCTCTTTCACCTGCCTCGCGGCGAAGAGCGGGGCGAGGATCTCTTCCTCGCGCGCGCGTGCATCGAATCCGACGGCGGCCGCCTCCAGCTCGTCGAACGCGAGAGCCGGCTCGTCGCACTTCTCTCGTGGCCGGAGCCCGCGACTTCGCCAGAGGGGGGACACGCGCTGTGAAGGTCCTCGTCGTCGAAGACGAGCCCGGCGCCCGCGAGGCGATCGTCGAGCTGGTGAAGGAGCTCGGTTACGAAGCCTCGGGCGTCGGCACCGTCGCCGACGCCTCGTCCGCTCTCGTGACCCTCAGGCCGGACGTCTGCATCGCCGACCTCGGCCTTCCCGACGGCGACGGGTTCGACGTCGTGCGCAACGCGCGGGCCGCCGGGCGAGACTGCGCCGTCGTGGTCCTGACGGGGAGAGGCTCCGTCCGCTCCGCGGTCGAGGCGATGAAGGCCGGCGCCCACGACTTCCTCCTGAAGCCCCTCAAGACCTCGCAGCTCGCCGCGACGCTGACACAGCTCTCCGAGCGGCACGACGAGGCGCGAGGCGCCCAGAACGCGGGGCTTCCCGATCCCGCGGCGGAGGGAGGCCTCGCCGGGATGGTCGGTCGCTCGGCCCCGATGCTGGAGGTCTACCGCCTCCTGACGCGGGTCGCCCGCTCGAACGCCCCGGTAATGATCACCGGCGAGAGCGGGACGGGGAAGGAGGTCGCGGCTTCGACCGTGCACCTCCTCTCCCGGCGCGCCACGCGGCCGTTCATTGCCGTCAACTGCGGAGCGATCTCGCCGACCCTCGTCGAGAGCGAGCTCTTCGGCCACGAGAAGGGAGCGTTCACCGGGGCCGACCGGCGTCGTGCCGGGACGTTCGAGATGGCCCACGGGGGGACCCTCTTCCTCGACGAGGTGACGGAGATGCCCCCGGAGCTGCAGGTGAAGTTCCTGCGCGTCCTGGAGACCCGGACGTTCCGGCGCGTGGGAGGGAGCGAGGAGCTGGACATGGACATCCGGCTCATCGCGAGCTCCAACCGCGACCTCGCCGACGCGGTCCGCCGCGAGACGTTCCGGGCCGATCTCTACTACCGGCTGAACGTATTTCCCCTCCGCCTTCCGTCCCTCAGGGAACGGAAGGAGGACGTCCCGCTGCTGGCGAACCACTTTCTCTCGGAGATCGAAAAGAAGGAGCGTCGCGGCTTCTCGTCCTTCGAGCCGGGGGCGCTCGACGCGCTGGCCTCGCACAGCTGGCCCGGAAACGTGCGCGAGCTCCGGAACGCCGTCCATCGCGCGTACGTCCTGAGCGACCCGCCCGCGATCGAGGCCGAGGCGGCGGAGGCCGTGCTCACGGATTCGGGCACCGCCGAGCCCCGGCCCCTCGTCAGGGACGAGGAGACCTGGCCCGCGGTCGAGGTCCGCGTCGGCGAGACGCTCCAGGCCGTCGAGAAGAAGGTCCTCACGGCGACCCTTCTCGCCGTGAAGGGGGACAAGCGCCTCGCGGCCGAGCTCCTCGGCGTCAGCCTCAAGACGGTCTACAACAAGCTCAAGGAGTACCAGCTGGAGACGTAGGCCGCGGTTGCAATCCGTGCACGCCGGATTGAAGGCCTTTCAAGGAGCGCCGACCACGGCCTCGGTCTCCCGAGCCGGCTCGCGCGGATTACCGCATTGCAGCAACGACGGGCGAGACGGGCTCGCGTGGCACGCCCCGTGCTGCTCCCGTCGACGCAAAGGAGAACCCATGAGACAGCAGGAAGTCCGCGGAAAAGTGAAGAAGACCACCGGGAAAGTGAAAGAGGCGGTCGGCATCCTCTCCGGCGACAAGAAGATGGAACGGGAGGGTGCAGCCCAGCGCACCGAGGGCGCGATCCAGGAAGGGCTCGGCAAGGCCCGCCGCGAGGTCGGAAAGGTCATCTCGAAGATCGGCAAGGCGATCGGCGGATAGGGCCCCGCAGCCCGGAATGAAGGGCAGACCGTCCGAAGAACTGGCGCTCTCCTTCAGCGGGAAGGAAGAAGCGCGGTAGGGCGGCCTGCCCGGAGTGGCTCTGCCGGGGCCGAAAGGCGGCTGCTCACGATGAACCGGCGCGGTGCGGGACCGACGTAGCGGAACGGGTAACAGGTCACAAGCGTCAGCGCCGCATCGCCGGTCGAGGCGAGCACTTCCACCGCGTCGGGGTCCACGACGGTCGTCCCCTCCACCGTGTATTCGTACGTCGCGCCCGGCGTCGTGATCCGGATCGTGTCGTTCTTCCGCACTCCCTCGAGCCGGCGGAAGAACGTGTCCCGATGCGCCGCCAGGCAGACGTTCCCGTTCTGGCCGGGGAGTACCGTCCCAGATACGTGACCCACCGCGCGCTCCAGCGTCTTCCGATCGGTTCCTTCTCGCACGATCGCGCCGAGGCCGAGACGGGGGATCTCGATCCGACCGATCAGGCCCGCATCGACGGCCTTGCTCTCAGCTGGAGAAACCCCGCCCACGCTCTGCTCGGTTCCCGGCAAATCGGCCCGCGGCCAGGGACTCTCGGACGCGAGGCTCTCCTTCCGCAATTCCGCGAGGGCCCGTTCGTCGCTCTGCTGGTGCCAGCGGGACCCGACGTACGCGAGAGCGCACCATCCGAGCAGTCCCGCAGCGATCACCCAGAGGAGGCCCTCTGCTCGACGAACGAACGAACGGACCCCTTGCGGGGCCCGCTCGCACCGGGACGCCGGCTCCTGCCGGACGGAGATCGCCATCGGCTCAGGCGATCAGGCGACCGATCAGGCGAAGGCTGGCGGCGCCGACGAGGCCGAGGAAGCCAAGCCCGGCCAGCAGCGGGAAGATGCTCGCGGTGCGGGGCAGCTCATTCTCGGCGATCAGCACGGGCGGCGGGGCGGGAGAGGTCGCGACCGCGGGCGTCTCGGTCCATCGGATCGGCGCCACCTCGACGGTCCTCAGCTGCTCCTCCGTCACCGGGCCAGCCAGCCTGTATGCGGGGACCGGCTCCTTGACGCGAGCAGCGAGCTCGGCGGCACGATCGCCCGGATAGACGATGTCGTGCCCGCCGCTCCCGACGTCTGCGGGAAACCAGGTCCTCAGCGCTTTCGGGAGACCGGAGGCCGCCGGGTAGTAGACGTACTCGGTTTCGGCGCGACCCTCGAGCCGCGGATGGTTGATGGACAGGACGGTCAGGTACAGCTCGCTCCGGTCCGGGCTCTTCACCTGAAGCATGTTGCGGTTCGTCTGGAGCGGCACGACCTTGATGTGATAGGTACCGGGCTGAAGGACCGTCCCTCCGACATCGATCGGCTCCGTGACCGTCATGACCGAGAATTCGGAGCTCTGGGCCGTCGCGACCGTCGCCGAGCCACCGGCTCCTGCGAGGACGGTGGCCATCGCCGCTGCGAACCACACGTTGGGCTTTCTCATCGTTGCACCTCTTCTTCTCTTCATTTCTCTTCGTTCGGCACTTTCGATACCTTCGCGGCGAACCCGCGCGTCACGTCCTGCGCAACCGTCGTGCCACGCGGGCGGCCGCCGGACCGGAAGCACCGCGGCCTGAAACGGCGCCGATCTGCGCGCAAATGCATCCCGGCCCGCACGAGGGTTCCGACGTAATTCCTTCAAAGAAACTCCTGTTTGTTCAATTTCGCGAAAGAGCCCCTGCCCTTGCAGTCGAGGGTCCTCTTGCACGTCCGGCCACGCGATCCGCCGGTTCCCTGTCTCGCCGTCATCTGACCAGAGACCGCTCCGGTCGCCCGCTCCGTGGCGCGCCGCTTGCAGTGCCGGTCGTGCACTCATGGAGGTGCAAATGAAAAAGCTTCTGGTCCTCGCGTCCGCCCTCGTCCTCGCCACTCCTCTCCTCGCCGGCGAGAGTCACGTCCGGTCGGCGGCGCCGCTCGTCGTGGGAGCCGTCTCGCACCTCCTGCTGCCCACGTCGGCCTTTGCCAACGGTCAGTACGGAGCGGTCTTCAAGACGCGGCTCAGCGTCGCCAACGTCACGGGCTACCCGTACACGATTCGCGCCGGCTTCAGCACGGCTGCGGGCGAGATCGTCGCGCGGAGTTTCCCGATCCTCGCGTACGAGACCCGCACCTGGGACAACTTCCTGGGCGAGGTCCTCCAGGTCACCGGGGCCGGTGCCATCGACTTCGACAGTGGCGACACCGCATACCGGTTCATCGTCTCCGCCCAGGTCTACAACGACGGCCCGAACGGCCGGTTCAGCACCGCCGTCCAGTCGGCGGACGAGGCGGGGACGATCGTCTCCGGGCGCCCGGGCTACGTGATCGGGATCAGCGTGGATTCGTTCGACCGCACGAACCTCGGCTGCGCGAGCGATTCGGGCCTGTACCAGACGATTACCGCCGAAGTCTTCAGTCCTTCCAACGTCTACCTCGGTTCGCTCTCCTTCGACATGAACCCCTGGGGCTGGACGCAGGTCGGCGTCAACATCCCGGTCACGGACGGAATCATGGTGATCAGCAGCACGCAGCGGGCGGTCTGCTACGGCGTCGTCGTGGACAACGTCAGCAACGACGGCACCTTCCAGCTCGCCGTTCCGGACTGACCGGGGGAGATTTCGTTCAAACGCCCCGGAACGCGTCCGGTACCACTTGCGGGTGCACCTCGCGCCCGCAAGTGGTACCGGACTTGCGTTAGCGGGCGAGGGTCTCAGGGCCGACCAACAGTCGGAGGCAGCTCACGCGTGTTTCGTATTCGCGTGCCCGGTCTCCCTCTTGGGCCGCCCTGACGCTCTTTTCCCTTCGCAACCTGGATCGTCCGGGCCTGCGGCCCGGTTCTTGCGCTTTCCGAGGTGTGAAAACAGGAGGACCGAAATTGCAGAAACTCGCTCTCGCACTCGCTCTCGTCGCCGCAACGTCCATCGGCGGCGTTGGTCTGGCAGCTCCGCAGGACCCCATCGCCCAGCCAGCGTCCCCCGGCGCGAGCTCCGCGCTGGTCGACGACATCACCCGGCTCTGGAAGGCGAACCTCTCCGAGGAGTTCATCACCAAGTACTTCGCCCACTCGGACCTCGCCCGGGAC
>CALBDV010000605.1 GCA_937927565.1 uncultured Holophagales bacterium | reverse complement strand
ATCGGGTTCTTCAGCTGGAGTCGACCGAGGTGGACGGAGAGGTCGACGCTCATCGCCCGTGGCTCCGGCGGGGGGTGCGGGGGGGCCGCGAAACCCCCGCGAACATCAAAGTCGCGATCGGGTTCTTCAGCTGGAGTCGACCGAGGTGGACGGAGAGGTCGACGCTCATCGGGATGCTCCGCTCACACCCGGCTCCAGTCGATGGCCGTCGGGGGGAGGCACGGCCCCTCGGTGCAGATCGTGTGGAAGCGGCCGTCGCGCCCCGGCAGGACGCAGCCGAGGCAGACGCCGAACCCGCAGGCCATCTCCGACTCGAGCGCGAAGGAACCCTCGACCCCGGCCGTCTCCAGGATTCCCGCCAGGGTCCGGAACATCGGCACGGGGCCGCAGGCGTAGACCCGGCGGTAGCTCGTTCCTGCCTCGAGCGCCGAGCCGAGGATGTCCGTGACGCGGCCTTTCTTCCCGAGGGAGCCGTCGTCGGTGGCATATCGACAGCGGTGCGCGCCGAGGAAGCGCTCGAAATCAGGACGCTTCAGGACCTCGCTCTCGTTCCGGCCGCCGTAGAAGAGGTCGGCGGGGATCCCCCGTTCGGCGAGCCGTCGGGAGAGGAGGACGAGCGGCGCCAGGCCGATCCCTCCCGCCACGAGGGCGACGCGGTCCGACTGGCGGAGGTCGTCGATCGGGAAAGGCACCCCGAGCGGCCCGAGGACCGGGATCGGCGTTCCTTCGGCGAATCGTCCGAGCGCCTCCGTGCCCACCCCGACGGCCCTCACGACGAGCTCGAAGCCGGGGACGCCCGCCACCGTCGTCACGTCGGCGACGGAGAAGGCGCGGCGGAGGTAGGGCCGCAGGCCGTCGCCGGCCTGAACCATGACGAACTGCCCCGGCTTCGCGGCCGCGGCGATCGACCCGGCCTGCAGGAACACGGAGAAATGGGCCGCGTCGTAGCGGACGGTGCGGAGGATGCGGAGGGCTTCGTTGACCACCATGCAGAAGACGGCGAGACTCGCGGACGCGGATTATGAGCGAGGCCCTCCGCCGCAGCCACCCCGCGCTCCTCGGGGCGATCGCGGGCGTCGCCTTCGGGAACGTCCTTCTCGCTCTGAACCCGCACCTGCTCGCCCCTTTTCCGGCGTTGCGCCTTCTCGCGGGCGGCGGCCTCGCCGGCGCGCTCCTCCTCGCTCCGTTCGGGTTCTTCGTGAAGGAACCGGGGGTGCCTTCGTCCGGGTTCTGGGGAGCATCGGCCCTGGTCCTCCTCCTCCTCGCCGCATTCGCCGAGGTCGAGCGGCAGGTCTTCTTCGCCTTCCTCGGCAACGACACGCGCCGGCTTCTCGTCGGCGTTTCGATGTTCGGCGCCGCCTCGGCGCTCGCCCTTCTCTTCGCCGTCCGTGCCCGGCCTCGCGGGCGCGCCGCGTACGCGTTTCTCCTCTGTCCCCTCGCCCTCCTGTCCGCCGTTCCCCTTCTCGGCCGCCGAGGCCCCGAGCGGTCTCCCCTCGCGCCACCGCAGGCAATCCCCAGGACCGCGACGCGGAGCCTCCTCGTCGTCGGACTCGAGGGAGTCTCCTGGGAGCTCCTCTCTCGCGCGGCCTCGGAAGGGACTCTCCCCGTCTTTGCCCGCCTGCTCGAGGAGGGAGCGGGCGGCCCGCTCGGCACGCTTGCCCCGAATGACCGGTCCGCCCTCTGGACGACGGCGGCGAGCGGAAAGCTCCCGCGCAAGCACGGTGTCGTCTCCGGAGGCGGATTCCGGACTCCGCTCGGCGTCGTCCGCCTTCTTCCACGGTTTCCCGGTTTCTCGGGGCCGATCCACCTTCCGTTCTCCCGGCCGCTACCCGGGAGCGCACCCGGAAGCCGGAGCCTGGCGTTCTGGGAGGTCCTCGCGCAGCGACGCCACGAAGCCGCCGTTCTCGGGTGGCCGGCGGCGGAACCGCCGAGGGAGGGGCTCGTCTTCTGGGCGACCGAGTCGTTCTTCGCCGGCGGGGTGACGGGGATTCCTGCCCTTCCCGAGGAGGTGGCGGTCCGCGCCCGGCTTCTCCTGCTCGGTCCGGAGAACCTCGACCGACAGCTCCTCAGGGCTCTCGGGCCGGCGTCGCTGCCCGAAGAGGAGCGGCAGAGGGCCGCCGCGGCCGAAGGAGCCGCGCGCGATCTCGGTATCGTCGGCGCGACGCTCGCCGCGGTGCCGACCGGCCCGGGAAGCGTCTCGGCGCTCGTCCTCTCGGGTCTCGCCGGGCCGGCACGCGTCTGGGGGGCCGCCGCCGAGCCCCGGCGTTATCTCGGGCCCCCGCGACGCGATGCCGAGACCGCGGAGAAGGCCCTTCTCGCCTATTACCGCTTTCTCGACGACACGATCGGAGATCTCCTCGAGAGGGAGGGACGCGACAGGACCATCTGCGTCTTCTCCCCCTCCGGCTTCGGTCCCGCGCCGCCTCTCGCCGCGCTCGTCGACCTCCTCCGCGGGCGCGCGCCGGCCGCCTCACCCGACGCGGCCGACGACGGCTTCCTCGTCCTCTGGGGCTCCGGCATCCGTTCGAACGTCCGGCTCACGTCGGCGGACGTCGTCGACCTGGCGCCGACGCTGCTCGCCCTTGCGGGAGAGCCGATCGCGCGCGACATGGATGGTCGCGTCCTCGCCGAGGCGTTCGACGAGCGCTTCACGCAGGGGACGAGCATCCCGGTCGTCACGACGTTCGAGCCCGAGGGGCCGCAATGACGGAACCGGCGCGGCGGGCGGCGCTCGGTGCGTCGCTGCTGGCGCTGCTGGTCCTCGGGTTCGCGCTTCGGCTGTTCCGCTGGAGCGAGTCCCCGCCCGGCCCCTGGATCGACGAGGCGCTCGCTCTCCGAGCCGCCCGAAGCGCGGCCGCGGGCGGGGCGCCCCTCGTCGGGACCTCGCCGCTCCAGCCGCCCGACGCCGGGTTCGTGAATTCCTGGATCACGAACCTCTCCCTTCACGGCCTTTCGGTGATCGATCGCGCCGCCGGGGGCGGGATCGCCTCCGTGCGCGCGATGTCGATCCTCCCATCCCTCGTCCTCCTGCTCGCGATCGTCGGCGTCGCGGCGGAGGCGTCGGGCGGGCGGACCTTTCCGGTCCTCGTCGCAGGCCTCCTCGCGTCGACGTCGTCGTGGCTCCTCGTCACCGGGAGGTGGGGCTGGAATGCCGTCGCGACCTCCGCCTGCGTCACCCTTGCCGCGTGGCTCGCCCTGCGTGCCGCGCGGACGGGATCGGCAGGGCTCGGAGCCGCCGCCGGAGGGCTCCTCGGCCTCTCGCTCTGGGGCTACGTCGCCGCGTGGGCACTCGTTCCGCTGCCGCCCCTGCTCCTCGGCGCGGCGCTCCTTCGGCGCGACGGTTCGCCCGAGGCCCGTCGACGGATACGCGTCGCCGCCGCGGGGCTGGCGGCCGCGCTCGTCGTCGTCGCGCCGATCGCACTCCACTACGCGGCGCACCCGGAACGCGCGCTCGCGCGGACCCGCGAGCTCTCTGCCACGAGAGACGGGGCTTCCGGTGCCCTTCCCGCCCTCGCGAGAAACGTCGTCGCCTACGCGAAGCTCTTCGCGGTCGGCGGGGACCCGAACGAGCGGCACGGCGATCCCGGGCGCCCGGTTCTGCCCGTCGCCGTCACCCTTCTGGCCCTCGCCGGGGCCGCAGCCGCCGTCCGTCGTCCGGGAGCAGCGCGGCTCCTCGTACCACCCGCGGCACTCTTCCTCCTGGCGGCGCTCCTCGCGCGGGAGGACTCGGCGAACGCCTACCGGGCCGTCCATGCCGCCCCCTTCCTCCTCGTCCTGGCCGCCCTCGGCGCGGAACGCATCGTCGAGCTCCTGGCCCCCGCCCGCCGGCCGTTTGCGACGACCTCGCTCGCCCTCGTCCTCGTCGCCTCAACCGTCCTCGACGCCGCCGGCTTTCTTCGGTGGCTTTCCTCGCCCCGTCTCTACGGCGCCTTCGGCGGTCCCGAGAGGGACCTCGCCGACGCAGTCCGGGCCGAGCTCGCGTCCAGGGGTCCGGCCGACGTCCTCCTCGCCCCGGCGGCGGCCCGGAACGCCTTCGTCGTCGACGCGCTCCTGCAGTCGCCGCGGAGCGCTGCGCCCGCGATCCGGCAGGGGACGGGGCTCGCCGAGCTTCGCTACGTCCCTTCCCGGGACGTTCTCTTTGCGGACGCGGCCACCCCGGAACGCTCGTCCACGCCCCTCGCCCTCGGGGCGGTCGCGATGACCTCGGGAGGCGTCCTCCCCGGCCAGCCGGGATGGACCCTCTGGCGGGTCCCGGCCGGGCCCGCCGCGCGAAGTGCGCGCGGCTATCTCGAAGGCTTCCCGCGGCTTCCTGCGTCCGGAGAGGGGAGCTTCCCCGTCCCGGAGGAAGGTCTCTACACATTCTCGAGCCGGGGCGGCGTGGACGTGCGGCTCGACGGAGGTGTCGTCTTCGGCCCGTCCCGACCAGCGGGCGCCCTGACGGCACGCCTGGAGGAGGGACGACACGCGCTGACGGTCCGCGTCTTCGCGCCGGGCGCCGTGCTGCGCGTCACGGGTCCCGACGGGTTCGTTCTCCCGGCGACGCCCTGAACCTACTCCGGGCCTTGCGCTTCGAGCGCGCGGCGGAGCGTCTCGTGAAAGAGACGCGGAGCCTCGAGAGGGACGTCGTGCCCCGTCCCGCGGACGACGAAGAGCCTCCCCTTCGGGGCCAGCGCGAACGCCTTCCGGGCGTCGGAGAGGAGGCAGACCTGGTCCTGGGCTCCGTGGATGAAGACGGTCCCGGGAGGGAAGAGGGCCTCCCGCCCGAGGAGGCCGTCCTTCTCCTCGAGGGCCGCGACCGTTGCGGCGACGTTCTCCTGGCGGTAGGTGCGGCCGAGGGCGTCGACGAGAAACCCCCAGGCCGGGACCGGCTTGCGCAGGAAGAGGAGGTCGTAGAGACGCCGTGCTCCCGCGCGGTCTCCGGGCGTCAGGCTGCGTCGCAGCGCGCGCTCCGCGTCCGGATCGAGCTTCGTGAAACCGGCCGAGTCGACCAGGACGAGCCGCCGCACCCGGTGCGGCTCGGCGAGGGCGAAGGCCCCGGCGGTCCAGCCGCCGAGAGAGTGGCCCACGAGATCGACCCTCCGGAATCGCAGGGCGTCGAGAAGCGCGGTCACGGCGGCGACGCGGTCCGGGATTCCCCAGCCGGTCCCCGGCGCGGGCGGGTCGCTCTTCCCCGAGCCGGGGGCGTCCGGGACGATGACCGTCCGCCCCGAGCGCGCCAGGTCGATCGCGGTGTAAACCCAGTAATGCGAGGCGGCCCCGAGCCCGTGGAGGAGGACGACCGGCACCTCGGCCGACCGCGGACCCAGCTCCCAGGCGTGCAGGCGCGCGCCGCCGGGGCCAGGAACGAACGTCGAGAGCGCTCCGGCCCAGCGGTATCGCAGCGCCGCGCCGGACGCGACGAGGCCGATCGGGTCGGCGAAGAAGGCGCCGGCGGCGAACGAGGCGGCGAAGAGCGC
>CALBDV010000604.1 GCA_937927565.1 uncultured Holophagales bacterium | reverse complement strand
CCGTCTCCTCGTTGCCGGGTCGGAAGATGCGGTCGTGAAGGCGCTCGCCGCCCGAGCCGCAGGCGGGACAGGCTTCCTGCGGGGCGCCGGCCTCGGAGCGCAGCTCGACAAGGTGAATGCCAACTCTTCCGGCTGGCTCCTCGTCGACCGGACGAAGCTCCCCCAGGCGAAGGGCTCGCTGACGATCTCGGGCGGCGAAGGGGACGCGGCGAGGAACGTGATCGGCGCGATGAACCTCGTCTCGACCTTCTCCTTCGAGATGATGGTCAAGGGAGATTCCATCCGGCTCTCCGGCGCCGGCTACAGCGACGACGCGGAGACGCGCGAGCTCCTCGAGGACGCGCTCCGCGGCATCCTCGCCGCGATGCGGATCGCGGCCCAGGAGAAGCCCGAGGTCGTCTCGGCCATCCGCAAGTTCAAGGTCGGAAGCGACCGCGACGCCGTCACGATCTCCGGCACGCTCGACGGCGCCACGATCAGGACGTTCGCCGAGAAGAAGAGCACGAACCAGTAGCCCTTCGTACGGGGTCAGGTCTTGATTTTCCACTATAGCCCGTGGCTATAGTGGAAAATCAAGACCTGACCCCGTGGGATCGGAGACGGCTACGTCCTCCCGGTGAGACGATGGACTTCGCACGGAACTTGCATGGCCGGTGCGGAGGTGCGTTGAGATGAGGCCCTTCATCGTGTGTCTCGCCGCAGCGGCGGTCGTAGCCGGCTCGGCGTGTACCAACAGCCCGGAAATCGCGGTGGCGGCGAATCCGGACGGCACGCGGGTCGCGAGTGCCCGCGGCACGGTTCCGGCGCACGAGCTCCGGAATGCGCTCCTCTTCGCGAGCGCCGAAGCGACGCTGGAGTCGGGAGACCATTTCTTTCGCGTCATGGGCACCGCGCAGCACGGAAGCGCCCCGAACGTCGACTCCTTCAAGTCGCCGCCGGCCCCGAACGTCGCCGGCGCCAGCGCCTCCTTCCGTGAGGGGGGCATGCTCTTCGCCTCGGATCCCGGTCCCGCGGACGGGCAGGACGTCCGCGACGCCGTCGTCGTCGTCCTCTCCAGTCAGCCGGAGCTGCGTTCGCGACTGAGCGAGCCCGCGCGCCGCCAGCTCGAGCTGTTCAAGCAGGCCGCGAAGTAGCCTGCGTCCGGGGTCAGGTCTTGATTTTCTATTCTGGCCCACGGGCCAGAATAGAAAATCAAGACCTGACCCCGTTCCGGATCTATGCTTTGCGCGTGCGTACGTTCCGAGCGATCGCCCTCTCTCTCCTCTTCGTACCGTTCGTCGCCCCGGCGGGGGAAACTCCCGGGGTGAAGCCTCCCGTCGCGAAGAAAGTCCCGAAGGTCACCGAGATCCACGGGGAGAAGCTCGTGGACGACTGGTTCTGGCTGCGCGAGAAGCAGAACCCCGAGGTGAAGGCGTATCTCGACGCCGAGAACGTGTACACGGATGCCGTGACGAAGCAGGGCGAGGCGCTCCGGCAGAAGGTCTACGACGAGGCCGTCGGGCGGATCAAGGAAACCGACCTGTCGGTGCCGTACCGCCACAGGGGGTACTTCTGGTACTCGCGGACGGAGAAGGGGCAGCAGTACCCGATTTCCTGCCGGAAGAAGGGAAGCCTGGAGGCGCCGGAGCAGGTCGTCCTCGACCTGAACGAGATCGCGAAGACCGAGAAGTTCGTGGGTCGGGGAGTCTTCGTCCCGAGCGACGACGGCAGGCTCCTGGCCCACACGATCGACACGACCGGTTTCCGCCTCTACACGCTCCAGGTGAAGGACCTCGAGACGGGCAGGCTCCTGGCCGACAAGGTCGAGAAGGTGAACTCCGTCGCGTGGGCGGGGGACGGGAAGACGCTCTTCTACGTCGTCGAAGACGCGGCCAAGCGCCCCTGGCGGCTCTACCGGCACGCGGTGGGGACGACGGGGCCGGACGT
>CALBDV010000603.1 GCA_937927565.1 uncultured Holophagales bacterium | reverse complement strand
AAGGCTGGCTCTGGACCCTCGCTATCCATGATCAGCCACGCGTCCGTCACGTCGTCGGGTGACCGCCAGTGTGGGTCCCCGTCAGCGCTCTTGACGTTTGGCTCGCCCCACTCGGACCGCAAGAAGGCCAGCATCCTCGGATATTCGGACCGCTCGACCAGCGCACGCACCATTCGGAGGCGGCCGTCGGGGAAGAAATAGATGATCCGACCGACCCGAATACCACCAACTTCAAGGCTGTCATCGGGACGCTCGAAAACCCCGGTCGCCTCAGGCGGTAGCCCCCTCGCCGGAACCATCTCTCGGGACCGGGGGGCGCCCCACTTAAGGTCGCGAAATCCCGCTTTTATTCTGTTCGCTCCGGACCGAGCTTGCGATCCTGCATCGTTTGGAAGGAGCGTAGGCGTCGCGCCCGTGCTGATTTGGTACCCCTTAGCCTCCATGCAGACCCTGACTGCCTTCGCCAACGGGGAGCCCTCTGGGTAGAGGCCGCGCCGGTTCCCATCGACTGGAACACCCACTTCCCGCGCCCCCGCCGCCTCGCAGGAAGCCAGGTCCCTGTCGATGTCCACTGCACTCCGTCCGTCCTGATGCCAGGCGATATTTGCAGCCAGAGAGACCTGCGGAATCACAGCTACGAAAGCTGCGGCGAGGACGACCACTAGCCTTTTCATTCAGCCTCCATCAGGACCCCTGAAGAGAATGCGACTTCCTGTCCGCTTCTTCTAATTCCAGCACTCGACGAGGACGGTGAACTGCCGTGCACGGGCCGCTATCTCAGCAGGGCCAAGGGCCACCGTTGACGGCTCCGTGGCGTAGTCGGCGCCAGCCTCCCGAAGGAATCGCTGTAGAGATCCCGCGGCGATCGCGAAGTTGACGTTCTGGGGAATCGTCCCGATGGCCTCAGCCAAACCAAGCGTGCTGAGCGTGCCGACGGACACTCCGGCCACGTGTCCGGATTCGTCGAGAACGGGTCCTCCGCTGTTACCGGGCTGAATCGGCGCACTCATCTGAAAGACGCGGCTATCGTTCCTTGGGCCGGAGAGGGAACTCACGATGCCCGTCGATACGTTTGGTTCCGATGAAAGGAGACCCCTGAGAGGGTAGCCGAGGACCACGACGCTATCGCCCGGACGGACACCGCCCTCTGCCCGGAAGACTGCTGGGGCAGGCACGGATCGATTCGTGCGCAATAGCGCAAGGTCGAAGTAGGGATCAGAGGCAACCACCGTAGCAAGCCCCGGAGGCACCTTGACAGCCGAGCACCCCTCGATCACATGGTGGTTCGTCACCACCAGACCATCGGTCGAAATGATGAATCCTGACCCGGTCGCGACCGGTCCTGGCGTAGCAGGACGTTCTGCCCTCCTCGTCGTCGGCGCTTTCTGGCAACGTGGGTCTGCGCTCAGGCGCAACGTCATCTTCTCCGGATACGGCTTGCTGTTACTCCAGAAATTGCTGTCGCTCTTCAGTACCGCCTTCTCCGTGTAGAAGCACTCTTTTCGGGCCTCGATCTGATGCACCCGATCCTTCATCGGGACTCCGGCAGCGTCCACCAACAGAGACTTTGAGACGGGGGCGTCGCCGATAGGAGCTCCATTCACGAAGATCTGTGCACCGGGAGGGTCGCTATCGATGACGACGGTCTGATACGTCTGACAGGCTGAAAGCGTCAAGATCGCTAACAAAGCGACAGCGTGGGCAACAGTGTTACGAGTTGTTTCCATGAAGGAGTGACTCCTCCTCTCGTAAGTCTAGCCCCGGGGGGATCGACAAAGGCCGGTCAGCTTCTGGCCCCCCGTTTGGAGCGCGAGTGCGGTCGGGCAACAGAGGGAGCCGGTGTCCGGAGGATGAAGGCTTCCCCTAACCCGAC
>CALBDV010000602.1 GCA_937927565.1 uncultured Holophagales bacterium | reverse complement strand
CCGTCCCACTCGCCAGTTGACTTCCAGAACGCCGACGCCTAGCTTGGGAGACGATCTCGGCCTGATTGAGAACTGCTCGCGCAAACGGGTTTCGACAGGGACGAAACGTCGACCCGGCGGGAGTCCGATCCCGACCACGAGAGGAGCCGGAGAGTATGGGCGGCTACGTCGGCAGGTACCTGGAAGTCGATCTCTCCCGCGGGGAGATCACAGAGCTCTCGATCACGGAAGAAGTGCAGAGGAAGTACCTGGGCGGGAGCGGCCTCGCTGCCTACCTCTTCTTCCTCAGGGGAAACCAGACCGCCGATCCGCTCGGGCCGGACAATGATCTCTTCGTCCTGACCGGTCCCATCTCCGGCACCCTCGTTCCCGGCAGCTCGCGATTCGCCGTCGCGGCGCGGTCGCCGCTCACGGGGATCTGGGGCGAGGGAAGCTGCGGCGGCGATTTCGCACCCGCCCTCAAGCGCTGCGGCGTCGACGGTCTCGTCTTCGTCGGCCAGTCGCCCCGCCCCGTGATGCTCGTGCTCGACGGCGGCGAGGTCGCGCTTCGGGACGCGACCGATCTCTGGGGCCTCGACACCTACGAGACCACGGACCGCCTCCGGGAGACGATGGCGGGCAAGAAACGCCCCAGCGTCCTCTCCATCGGTCCGGCCGGCGAGAACCTCGTCCGCTACGCCGCCATCGCCAACAACAAGCACGACTTCATAGGGCGCTCCGGAATGGGCGCGGTCATGGGAAGCAAGAGGCTGAAGGCGGTCGTCTGCCGCGGCGAGGGCACCGTCCCCATCGCCGATCCAGTGGCCTACAAGGCGATCTGCAAGGAGATGCTCGCAAAGATCTCCCAGGCCGTGCCTGCCCAGGCCCTGAAGGAGATGGGTACCGACTCGGCCATGGACCTCGGGATGATGATCGGCGACATCCCGATCGCGAACTGGTCCCGCGGCGAGGACTTCGAGCTTTCGAACGCCCTCTCGGGACCGACGATGTCCGAGACCTACCTGAAGCGGGGCGTCGCCTGCTACGCCTGCCCGATCGCCTGCCGCAGGGAGGTGGAAGTTCCCGACGGTCCGTACAAGATGGCGGTCGGCCCAGGACCCGAGTACGAGACGTGCGCCTCGTTCGGGACGATGCTCGCCCAGAAAGACCTCGCCGGGGTCATCAAGTCGAACGAGTGGTGCAACCGTTACGGCGTCGACTCGATCTCCGCCGGGTGCACCATCGCGTGGGCCTACGACTGCTTTTCGAAGGGTCTCCTGACGCTCGAGGACACCGGCGGCATCGCGCTCGAGTTCGGCGACGTGGACGGCGCCATCGCGATGCTGCACAAGATCGCACGGCGGGAGGGGATAGGAGATCTCCTCGCCGAGGGGAGCCGCGGTGCGGCCCGGCGCCTGGGACGCGGCTCGGAAGAGCTCACGGCCGAGATCAAGGGCCTCGAGATCCCGATGCACGACCCCCGCGGGTCCCACGGGCTCGCCCTCTCCTACATGACCTCCTACCGCGGCGCGTGCCACAAAGCGCACCTCGTGGAGGCCATCGAGCACGGGCTCGCTTCCTACGAGAACGTCGGCCTCGAGGAGAACTACGACGGCCTCTCGAGTGAAGGGAAAGCGCCGATGGTGCGCATCGGAGAGGACCTGGGGCTCCCGCTGAACGCGCTCGCCCTCTGCGAGTTCGAGATGTGGTGCTACCAGTTCGACGACCTCGTCCGGGCGATCCGCGCGATCACCGGCTGGGAGGACTTCTCGATCGAGGAGTACCGCGGCATCGGGGAGCGGCTGTGGCTCCTCAAGCGGGCGCTGAACAACCTGATGGGGGTGACGCGGGCCGACGACTGCCTCCCCCTGAAGATCCGCACGCCGCTCCCCGACGGTGCGGCGGCCGACCTCGTCCCCGACGAGGCCCTGATGCTGCGCGAGTACTACGAGGAGCGCGGCCTCGACGCGAGCGGTCGACCGCTCGCGGCCGTTCTGGAGAGAGCGGGCCTCGCCGAGGTCGGCGTGGCCCTTCACCGGGAAGCCTAGAAGTACGGCGGATAGCGGAGGACAGAATGTCGATGAAGTTCCCTTCTGAAGAGTGGGTCACGGCCTTCGTCACGGCCATCAACGAGAGCCCCGAGTACAAGGAGGGCGGCAAGCCGTGGACCTACGGCGTGACGGCCCTCGTCGTCAACCCGCAGCCCGAGATCGGGCTCACCGAGGCGTACGGCATCTGGCTCGACCTCCACGAGGGCGTCTGCCGCGAGGCGCACCACTGCACGGTCGAGGAGGCGCAAACCGCGCCGTTCTGCATCTTCGGCGACTACGCCCGCTGGAAACAGGTCATCCACAAGGAGCTCGAGCCGGTCAAGGGGATGATGCAGGGCAAGCTCAAGCTCAAGGGAAACCTCCAGATCATCGTGAGAAACGTCAAGGCGGCCCAGGCGCTCGTGACCTGCGCCACCCGCGTCCCGACCCAGTTCCTGGACGAGCCCTGAGAACCCGGCGCGCCCGCGGGTGACGGCCGCAGATCGAGGGAACGCCGCGGCGTGCGGCGGCAGAGGAGAAGCACGGTGACCTACGATTCGAGCCTCTCGTTCATCTTCATGAACACGACCCGGGTCGTCTTCGGCTCGGGCTCCTCCCGGGACGTGAGGGAAGAGGTCCGCGCGCTGGGCTGCGCGCGCGCGGTCATCGTGACGGACTCGGTGCTCGCGAGCCGCACGGACGTTCCCGGGCGAATCGAGAAGACGCTCGGCGACACGTGCGTGGGTGTCTTCTCGGACGTCGTACCGGACTCGGGCGTCCACATCGTCGACGCGGGCGCCGCGTTCGCGCGCGAGCGGGGCGCCGACTGCATCGTCAGCGTCGGCGGCGGGAGCGCGATCGACACGGCCAAGGGAATCGCCATCGTACTCAAGGAGGGCGGCTCCCTGAGGGACTACGAGGGGTTCCAGGTGCTCAAGCGGCCCCAGACGCCTCACGTAGCGATTCCGACGACGGCCGGCACGGGGAGCGAGGTCACCTACGTCGCGGTCATCAAGGACCACGAGGCGCACCAGAAGCTCCTCTTCGGCGACTACAACATCATCCCGAACACGGCGCTCCTCGACCCGGACCTGACCGTCGGGCTCCCGCCGGGCCTCACTGCCGCCACGGGGATGGACGCGATGTCGCACGCGGTCGAGTCGATCCACTCCCAGCAGAACGAGCCGATCGCCGACGGCCTGGCGCTCCACGCCATCCGCCTCATCCGCGAGTTCCTGCCTCGCGCCGTCGCGGAACCCGGCGACCTCGTGGCCCGCGGGCAGATGCTCATCGCCTCGAACATGGCCGGTGCGGCGTTCTCGAACGCGCAGGTCGGGCTGGTCCACGCCATCGCCCACACCGTCGGGGCGCGCTACGGGATCCACCACGGGCTCGCGAACTCCATCGTCATGCCGCACGTGGTCCGCTTCAATGCCGCCGAGGTGGCTGCCACCTACCGCCCCGTCGCCGCGGCGCTGGGGGTCGCGGTCGACGGTCTCACCGACGAAGCCTGCGCGGAGCTGGTGGCCGAGCGCCTCTCGGGGCTCGCAGCGAAGACCGGACTGCCGCTGACGCTCTCCTCGCAGGGAGTGCCAGAAGCCGCCCTCCCCGAGCTCGCCGAGGCGACCCTCGCCGATGCCTCGATCATCTACAACGGCAGGACCGTCCTCGGCGCGGACGAGCTGCTCGAGGTCTACCGGGCCGCATTCTAGAACTCGGACCGGGAAGCTCGGAGGGTGTGAGTGACCGAACCGGAGATCACCGTCGACAAGAGCGCCGAGGAGAACGGCCTCGCCAACATGGTGGCCGAGCTCCTCAGGGCCAACATCGAGTCGAGCGCCCACAAGAAGGCGGTCTTCTCGCGCATGAAGGGGTCGGTCGGGCTCTTCGCGACCGATGCCGAGGTGAAAGTCACGCTCGTCTTCGACCGCGGCCGGTGCGTCGTCCACGACGGAATCCTCGAGGGGACAGGCGTCACCGTCACCGCCGACTCCGACTCGATCCTCGAGCTCTCCAACGTCCGGCTCGTCGGTGGTCTCCCCTGCTACTTCGACAAGGCCGGCCGGGCCGTCGTCTCAAAGGTGTTCGGGCGCGCCATCCGTATCCGCGGCCTGCTTCTCCATCCCGTCACGCTGACGCGCCTGGGAATCGTCCTTTCGGTCAACTGAGCGACGAGGGGCCGCAGGTCCGGTTCCGCGGATCCATGGATCTACGGATCTACGGTTCTACTGTTCTACGGGTCTTCGGCTCTACGGCCGGCTCCTTCCGGAGGGCGTTGAGGTTCTGTCCCCCCCTGGCGCGATCTCGGAGAGGAGGAGCATCCCGTCACTGCGGAAGCGCAGCGTCAGGTCGGCGGGATGTATCCGGACCGACCGGATGGTGTAGAGCGGAACCCAGGGGAGGTCCCGGTCGAGCACCCGGATGGCGCGCTGGAGCAGCGGCAGGCGGGCGGAAGGTTCGCCGACGGGGAGGGCCTCTTCGATGGTCGTGTCGAGATCCGGGCTGCTGTAGCCGGTCCGGTTTCGAAGGCCGAGGCGCCGGGTCGCGTCCTTCGTGTGAAAGAAGTTCTTGAGAGCCTCCGCCGCTTCCGGACCGACGACCCAGCTGAACAGGAAGAGATCGCTTCGGCCGTCGATTCGATCCCGGAACTCCACGGACGGCAGGACGCGGATTTCGATCGAGAGGCCGGCCTCGCCGAGCTGCGCGGCGATGGCGCGCGAGGTCCGCGCGTTCGCCTCGGTCGTGTCGAGCGTCGCCCTGCGTCCCGCCGATCCCGCCTCGGAGAGAAGGGAGCGGGCGGCGGCGAGATCGCGCATCCGGAGCGGTATCCCGTGATCGAATCCGAACACGCCGGCCGGGATGACCTGGGTTGCGGGATAGCCCGCGGCCGGACCGATCCCGGCGAGCAGGGCGGGGACATCGAGAGCGAGACGGGCCGCTTCGCGGGCTCGCCGGTCGGCGAACGGGCGCGGGCCGCCTCCTTCGCCGGGCGTGAGACCGAACGCGAGGTAGGCGAGCGCCCCGCTGAACTCGCTCGACACCGCGAACCTGCGATCCCGGCTCGCGAATACGACCGCCTCCTCGGGCGGATCGATGACGAGCGTGCGTGGATCGCTTTCGAGCTTCCGGCGGGTCTGAGGTCCGGCCCCGAAGGTCTCCCAGATCGCCTCGGTGACGTGGGGAGCCCTTTCGGCACTCGACGGAGAAGCCTTCAGCTCGACTCGTGAACCCGGGACGAATCCCGTCACCACGTACGGACCCGACCCGAGAACTCGGGCTCCCTTCGGTCCTCCGGGAACTTCCCGCCCGATCAGGAACGACGTGAGGGTCTGGAGAAAGGCGTTGGAGCCCTCCGTGACGGTGATCGTCACGATGCCGGGTTCTTCCGCGCGAATCCCGCTCACGCCCCCCAGGTTTCCGGCTGCGATCGATCCGGGAGACCGCGCACGTTCGAAGCTCCGTACGACGTCCGCGGCCGTCACCGGCGTGCCGTCGGAGAACCGGGCGTCGGGTCTGAGCCTGAAACGCCAGACATCCGGCGCGGGATTCGACCAGGTCGAGGCGAGGGCCGGGACCGGCTCTCCGGTTGCGCCTGCCCTCACGAGCGGATCGAAGACGTTCACGGCCAGAATGCGGCTGACGAGCCGCGAGTCCACGTACGGATCTATCTCCTCCGGGAGATGGGGCGCGAGGATCCGGAGCCGTCCGGTACCGGCTTCCCGATTCCGGCACGAAGGGATCGCGACAAGCGCGGTGATCGCAAGCGCTGCGAGCCCGCAACGGCGCCTCGTCCTCGGGTCATTCACCGGCCGTCGATTCTACGGGGAATGACCCGCGTACGGAGTCCGGGAAGCCGGACCGCGTCGCTACGCCGGCACGACGTCGTTGCCTGACGCTGCCGCGCGCCGTGCCCGGCCGCGCCAGCTCGCGCGCTGGCCGAGCACTTTCCAGACCGGACCACGCTGCTGCCGCCTCCGGAGCATCTCCAGGACGCCGGTGGAGGTGTTCACGTCGAGACCGGGGACGATCCAGGTCCGGCGCCGGCCCGCCTCCTCGGCCACCCGTTCCGCAATCCGGCGCAGCTGCGGTTCCGCCGGGTAGAAGACCGGCCCGAGCAGGCACTGCCCTTCCGACACGACCCCCTCGCGAAGTGCGACTTCGTGAAGCTCGGTCCCGGCGTAGATCCTTATCCCGACCATGACGATGACGGCTTCCGGAGAGAGCTCGTCCATCAGGGCCACGCTCTCGGCGATCGTCTCGTCGTTCTCGCCGGGGCCTCCGAAGAGGAGGTAGTGGGCCGTGGCGACGCCCGCCTCGTGGCAGAGGCGAGACGACCGCCGGACCTCCTCGACGGTGAACGACTTGCCGAGGCTCCGGAGCATGGCGGGTGAGCCCGAATCGGTGCCGAGCTCCACGGCGTCGCAGCCTGCCTTGACCATCAGTTCGAGGAGACGCGCGTCGAGGTGGCCCGGGTTCACGAAAGCCGACCAGGAGAGCTGGAGCCCCTCGGCGATCATCGCTTCGCAGAGCTCCCGAGCGGCCGACTCGGGAAAATTGAAGATGTCGTCGCAGAACTCGACGTAGTCGACG
>CALBDV010000601.1 GCA_937927565.1 uncultured Holophagales bacterium | reverse complement strand
CGATCCCCCGGTTCGCCGCTCCCTGCAGGAACTGGCTCTCGATCACCGTCTCGCCGAGAGCCCGCGCGCGCTGCTTGGCAATGATCTCCGCGGCGAGTCCCTTGACAGCGTCCTCTTCTAGCTGAAGCCCGCTGACCCCCATCCCGAACGTGCCGCTGCTCGGCCGGAAACGTAGACCGAGCTCGTCCATTCGAGAAAACGTCCCGCGAGCTCCGAGCGTGGCCATACCGAAGTTCAGGGCAGCGCCGAAGTAGTGCCCCTCGTTCAGATCGTCGATCCCTTGGCCGTACCCTTGCCCGATCCGCGCACCCTGCTCAACGAGGCGGGCAGTAGCGAAGGCGCGTCCCGCTCTTAGCGCCTTCAGTCCCACACCAGCTCCACCAGGCAGGAACGGCACCGCCGTGGCGACAGCGTCCAGCCCAATGCCGAGGGCATCCAGTGCGACCCAGCCCCACTTCCCCTCGGCCGCATCGTTCGCGAGGGAGTAGATGCCGAGCCCCAGCGAGGCAGCGTCCCAGACCGTCTCGGCAATCTCACCTGTCGGATCTGTGGCCTCGTTCGGTCTCCACCCCACGTAGGCGTAGAGGTTCGGGCTATCGACATCGCCTGCGGGGTCTTCCGAGAGCCAGACACCGTTCCGCGGGTCATACCAGCGAGCCCGGGCGTAATAGAGGCCGCTGACAGGGTCGCACCACATCCCGGCGTAGAGGAGGTTCATGCCGCCAGGGACTCTTCCACCCACGGCATTCCCCGCAGCCACTATCGTGTCGTACTCGAACGGGAACTTCCGGTCATAGACTGGCGAGGTCGTCCCGTCTGCTGGGACGTCGATGAACGCGTCGAACGTCTCCTGTCCGTCAGGCGACTGGAACGGCCTCGTCTGGTCATCCTGCAGTGCGCCAGTCAGTCGAATGCGATAGCGCTTCGCCTTCGGCCACCCATCCACCGGCATCGCCGAGAGTTGAGCGGGATCGGCCTCATCGAGGGCGAGGACAAAGGAGCCGGCCGGGACTGGAGTCCACCCCTCGTTCGCGGGGTCCCAGGTCTCGATCGTCGCGCCTTGGGCGAGGGTTTCGGGATCGAGACCAAGGGAGAATCTGAAGGTAACGCCACCAGGTACGGTGTCTTCTGGCCGCGGAGGGCTCTGCGACGTGCCATTGAGCGTCGTGAGTGACGCGCCAAAGAAGGCACGGAGAAGCTCCGGTCCCGATTCGACGTGAGCCTCACCGAGAGGCGTGTAGAGGTAGCGCGCCGGGATCAACGGCCCCTGGCCTGCCGCCTTCTCATCTACGAGTCCCAGCACCGTCCCCTGTTCGTCACGGACGAAGCTGTATATGTAGGGCGTGGCGATCGTGCCGGACCCGTAATCCTCCACGCGCATCTGGACGGCATCGTCGAAGCCTGTGGGACCGGGAACGAGGGTCTTCCGCCAGCGCAAGGCGCCTTGCGCGTCTTTCTCCACCTCCGCAAGGGCTGTCTCGTCGTGCCAGAGATACTCGCGGCGAGAGACGAAGGGGCGACTGATGTCGGGGTCATCCGGGTTTACGAGCCGGCCCTTGTGCTCGCGACCGATAAGACGGCCAAGGGCGTCGTACTCGAAGAAGAGCTTATGCCCGGCGGAGCCTGGAATGACCGCGGCCCCCCCCGAAACCTTGGGCGGCCACTGCTCCTTGACCGTCAGGGTAGCCAACTCCCCACGCCACGTCCACGTGTAGAGGAACCGATCGTCTTCCGTTCGGTTGCCAACCGCGTCGTGGCGAAAGACGAGGCCATCCCGAGAGGCTGGCCGACCGCCCGCAGCCGTGGTGAAGGTCGCCTGTTCTGCGCCCTTCTCCCTTGTGAGGCCGAAGAGCTCATCTGCTCGACCAACGTTCAAGTGGAAGGTCTCGAGAGAGCCTGCCTTCGCTTCGGTGAGACGGAGGCGCCCGTCTGGGGTGTAGACCCACCCCTGGTTGGCGAAGAGGCCTGAGGTTGCAGATGTTCGGGTCGCCTTGTAGCCGTCGCCGGAGCGATAGGCCACCGCCATGTGACTCGTTGCCGACGGGGACGTGAAGTCGACGGAACTGACTCGGCCGGGAGCGTCGTAGCCTCGGAGCTGCTTGAAGATGCTCAGACCGAGGGTCTCGATACGCTCGAGGTTGGCACGGCCGCCCCAGAAGATCGCTGCTCCAGGGATGCTGGCCGGTCCTGGGACTCCTTCCGTCTGCTCCTGCGCCAGCTCGGAGGCCCGGGGCCGGTCAAGGACGTCGAAGGCGCGCTTCCAACGGGGAGTGCCGTTGACAGGATCGCCGGCAAGGCTTCCTTGAATCGCAACTGTCTCCGGACGGCTCCAGACATCGAAAGCCGGCCAGAACGACTCTCCCACGCCGAGCGCAGTCAATGCCGGCCGGCCGCCGAGGTCGTAGTCGGTGGCAACAGTGGAGCGTCCCGCGCCCGTCTTCTCCGTGCCCTTGACGCGCGAAAGGCCGTCGTACTCCCAGCTCAGCGGGTAGGTTATGACTTCAGCAGGCCCGCCCGAGGGCGTCAGTGCTCGAAGTCGGTTCGCCGAATCGACGGTTGCAGTCACCGTCTGGCCGTGGCGGTTCGTGAACTGACGCACCACGTCGTCCGGGTCGAATACCTGGTACGCCTCGGCGGTGCCGTCGGGATAGCTGATATTCAGGAGACGGCCCGGGTGGGCCGGGTCGTAGGTGTAGGTCGTGAGCCAGTCGCCCGAGGCCGCCTTCACCCTCTTCGTTCTCTGGCGCCCGTCGAGGTCGTACCCGACCGTGACCTCGCCGTCCGGCGGTGAGAGAGACTTGACGAGCTTTCCAGCCCCGTCCCAGACGTATGAGGTGGGCTGGTTCGCACCGAGCGTCAGCGCCGTCAGATTCCCGCGCTCGTCGAAGGAACGGAATACGGTCGTTCCCGTGCTATCTCTCTCGAAAAGGACATGGCCAAGAGCATCCCGGCTCAGAACATCAGTGACGAGCCCGGGGCCACCAGCCTCGATCAGCTTCAGCTTGGTAGGGAATAGCGCCGACGGCGTGCCGAAGACCGTCTCGGACTTGTTCCCCGCCGCGTCCGTGCGCAGCACGATTCGGTTCGCGCTGTCATAGGCGAGGGTCAGGTCTGCGCGTCTCAGCGCCGCGCCATCACCGGTCGTGACGGTACGGAGCCGGCCGTCGGTGTCGTAAGCGCTCTCTGTGACTCGCTTCTGTGGGGACGCTCCGCCAGACGTGAGGTGTTCGGTGACCTTCTTCTCGGCGCCGAACGCGGTCCACTCGCGCTCCGTGTCCGACAGGAGCTTCCCGTCTGTGTCGACGACACGCTCGCGGAGAGGATTGCCCCCTGCATCGAAGCAACGCTTGACGATGGCTCCGGTCGCGAGCCTCTCCTCATAGAGCTCGCCGAAGGCATCGAACTTGCCGCGCCAGAAGCCCTGGTCGCCGTCACTGGCGAAGACGAGACGACCCATCTTGTCGTAGAGACGTCGCTTCACGCCCGAGCCGGTCGACTCGGTCGCGATGCGCCCCCCTTCGTCGTGGGTGTAGATCGTGACGACGCGGGCCGGCGAGGTGACCTTCAACAGACGGCCAAACTCGTCGTAATCGAACTGAGTAGTGCCGGGCTGGCTCGGATCACCGTTGGCGTCGGCGAGTCGGTTGACCGAGACCGACGTGACCTGCTCACGGGCGTTGTAGGTGGTGAGTGTGTCGACGGCGCCGAGCGGGCTCTGCAGCTGGCGCTCGATGCGGAGGTGCCCCGCGGCGTCGAAGCCGCGATCCAGCCTGGTCTCGGTGGCGACGTAGAGTCCTGCCGAGCCACCGGGCCGGTGGGTGACGGCGCGGTCCCACTCGTCGAAGGTCGTCGACTCGACGACCCCGCCCGCGGTGCGAATCTCGAGGTTGCCTGCAGAGTCGTAACGTTCGGCCGTTTCGATGATCGGGCCGCGATGGAGGGTCTTGAGGTAGCCCTTTCCTGGCCTCCCGCGCGCATCGTCGAGAAACGCCTTCGCCTCGACGACCGGCGCACTCTCCCCTGGAGAGCCCTCGCTCTTCACGGTTCGAGCGTGATCGTCGAAGAGACTCGTCGCGCTGATCTCCACAGCGCCCGACGCGGCAGCTATCGCGAAGGGCACGGCGGTCGGAGCCGTCGTTGCGATCGCGAGCGTAAGGACCGCTCCGAGAGGTGTCTTCATCGTCTGTCGCAGGTTGAAGCCACTATACGTCTGCGTCGTACCGCGCGTAGCCAAGGCCGGTTCACCGTCTGCACACTCGCCCTCGCCTTGGCGCGCCAGGCCCTTCTCGGTGACAGTCTCGACGTTCGCGAGAGAGAGGCGGTCAGGGGCGCTCGGAACGTATGTGAGCGTGGTGCTGTGTCCATCGGGCTGCTCGGCGTGCCTCAGCCTGCCATCGGCCTCGAAGATGAAGCCCGATGTGATCTCCTCCATGCTTGGGGTCGCGCCGACATCGACGACGACAGCATCCGGGAGGAGCGCGGGAAGGACCTCCTTGGTGAGAACTACGCGACCCTCGTCGACGGTGTGGCGGGCAGCGTGGCCCCACGGCTCGAGGACCTCCACTTCGGTAGCCGGCAACGCCGAGGGGGCGCCGGTCATCAAGATCTGCCAGCTCACAGGGTTAGGGGTTCCCGGGACGGTGAGCTTGACGACACGGCCCGATTCGGGCTCGTACTCGAGCGCGACCCTGCTCGGGGCATTCTCGGGTGTACCAGGAAGCTTGAAGCCCGTCAGGCGCAGAGAACTGTAGTCGTGCCCGTGATGCGGTGCTGACCCCGAAAGATCAGATTCCAGGTACGAGTAGGTAATCGCCGGGTCGGTATGACTGTAGTCGGGGCCAAGCGGGCTCGTGACAGACGGCAGGACTACCTTTCGAAGGAGCCGGCCGTCGCGGGTACCGGCATCGCGGCGCCAGACGTACCGGACCTTCCGCCCCGCGAAGTCGGTGAAGCTCTTGAGAAGGCCGTACTGCTCGCCGTCGCTGCGAGGGTTCGAGTACCCCTCGAATTGATAGACGCGACCGTAGTCGTCCTCGAGCTGCGTTAGGTTACCGAAGGCGTCGTAGACGAACTGATGGGTGTTTCCCTTGACGGCGGGGTCTGTCTCTAGCTCTCGATGACGATCGCGGATCTCGAGAAGGCGACCGCGTTCGTCGAAGAGGATGCTTTCCGTCTGGCGACCGAGGAGCTGCCAGCGCTTACCGCCCTTGAGCTTGCGGAGGCGCAGGTAGAGGCCCCGCGGCACGCAATAGCTGCCGACGCCGTCCGGATCGTTCCACTCCGGGCATGCGCCGTTCATGAGGGTGGA
>CALBDV010000600.1 GCA_937927565.1 uncultured Holophagales bacterium | reverse complement strand
ATCGGGAATCGCTTCAGGCTGCGGCTGGAGCCGCCGTTGAAGCGCAATGGCGGGCTCGACGCTCTGGTAGGCCCGCGGAATGCCGCGCAGGGCCAAGAGGCAGAGGTCGACGATGTAGAGGTGGTGTGCCAGGTCCTTGGCCGCAACGACCCTCGTGCGGGGGAAGAGTTGGTCGGCGGTCGCGAAGCCCCCGTCGACGAGTGCATCGGCACCCTTCTGCGTCAGCCAGACGAGGTTGCAGCCCATGCCGAGGAAGCGCATCAAGCAGACCCATCCACGCGCCACCCAACGCGCCAGACGGCGCGCGAAGTTCGACTCCTTGCAGCCCCCGTAGCCCTCGAAGCGCAGCTGCGGACCGGTCATGCAGCCGAAGCGCCCGAGCAGCACGAGGCCCAGGACGTCGAGCGGGACGAGTACCTCGTCGCGTGGATCGCGACGGGGCGTGCCCATCCCCGGAGGCCGACCCTGCGCCGGAATCCGCTGCGGGAGCGTCACCTGCGTCGGCTCGTTCGATGCCGTCGAAAGTGTCTCCCGCATTTCATCCAGGGCAGGGGTCGGGTCGGAAACTCCCGTGAGGAGAGCGTTACTCGCCGACGTCACAAAGCCGCCACGAAGGTCGGTGTTGCTTCCACCCAGGCTGCCTCTTGGTGAAAGCGGGTTTGGATGAACCGGGAGATGTCAGCCGACACGCTCTCTGCGACGTCCGAGGGGACGGTCACGGAGTAGGCGAGCGACTCGTCAGTGAAGACCTGGCCGCTTGGGGACTGCCAGACACCGGAGATCCTGCCGCGACGGGTGAAACCGCCGGCAAGCGCGATGAGGTGGCCCTCGAATGAGGAGAGGTCTTCGGGATTGAAGGGGTGACCATCGTTGTCAGCGATAGGCACGAGGAGGTCGAGCCTGCGTGTTGAACGCATGGGGATTCGGGGGAGGGAATGGCCGAGAGACTTGGCAGCAGGAGACGTGACGGCGGGGACGAGGCGAGGAACCTCCCGTTCGGGGAGAGTGAATTCGGAGTCGTAGGAGCCTTGGCCCGTGCCCCACCCGTCGCTCACCGAGGACCGTGTCATCCGGTCGAGCGCGAGGGGATCGATGTCATCGACGCCTCGCTCGTGCACCGGAGACGTTCCCTCGGAGAAGACGACGGGTGGGGCCGGAAGCAACCTGAGCAGCGGGATGCGTCGCGCGTCCACGGTCATTCCTCCGTCTCTTGCTGTTCGAGGACGATGGCTTCGGCGTGGTCGTAGAGCCGATCCAATGCCCGCGTGACCTCGAGCGGATTGACGGTGTCATCGAACGTGAGAAGGACCGTGACGCAGGGATCTGGAGGGGAACCGTCGGCCGGATGCCCGTCGCGCCACGAGCACATGCCGCCGCTGAAGCGGTCGACAGCGAGCTCGCGGATCGCGAGGAGGAAGCGGACGAGGCCCCCAGTACCGATCTCTGGAGGCGGTAGTGGGACGCGGAAGCGAATCGAGTAGGGCATGGTCGTGAGAGGGAAAGGACCGAGGAAGATGACGAGGAACGAGATCAGAGTCACGACCGACAGACGCTCGACGCGTCGCTGCTCAAGGGTGAAGGCGCTAGTCATGGCAAACGGACGCTTGCCCCGCAGCCCGTGCAGGAGAGGAAGCCCGGGACGTACCCACACTCGGAGCACGGCAGGGCGAGCGAGCGGAATTCGGCGAAGCTGCAGCGGGGACAGGTGACGAGGACGTCGAGGCGATTCCCTCGGCCGCAGGCCGAACACCGGAGGAATCCGGCACGAACGAGCGTCGCCGTGCGGTACGAGCGGACGAAGGAGCCGATCGCCTTCAGGGCGAAGATCGGGCTCGCCAGCACGTAGAGAACGAGCGTGCTGAAGATGGATGAGACCTTCTTCGTCGGGTCAGACATCGCCGTCCTCCTCCTCCTCTTCGACGTGGCGCAGGAAGTCCTCCATCGAGGAGAACGTCGGGCGGGCCTTCGGCTCCGGTGCGGGGGCGACGTCGCGCTTACCGAGGACGTCGGCCTCGAACGCGGCGATCAGCTCTTCGGCCTTCTCGAGGGTGATGGTCGAGCGCGAGCCGATCTCGCGGTCGAAGACCTCCGTCAGCTCCTCGGCGCTCCGGCCGAACTCGACGGCGGGATCGGGAACCTCGAGTGCCTGGCAACGCAGGAGGTCCATCCCCTTGACCCAAAGGAAGAAGCTCCTCGGCGGGAGGCTCTCCATTTCCCGGAGAAACGCGCGCTTCCGCTCGGCGTCCGAGACGCCGGGAGCGAAGTCCGGCGGGATGTGCGGCGCGAGCCACGCCGCCTCTTCGCGAGATTGGAACGCGACGACGAACCTTGCGTTGAGAGCGAACGCGTTCGCCATCTCAACCGTGGCCGCGTTCTCGAAGTCCTGGGCCAGCGCCCAGAGTGCGACCCCAAAGGAGCGGGACATGCGGAGGAGCTGCGTGATCGGCAGGACGAGTCGAGGAGAGCCCGCGACCGTCGCCGCCAACTCCTCAGCGACGATCAGGAGCGGGCGCTTCGGGCTCCGCGTCGGGACGGAGGCGAGGAGCTCGAAGTACCGCAGGAGGCAGAGCTCCTGGGCGACCGTC
>CALBDV010000599.1 GCA_937927565.1 uncultured Holophagales bacterium | reverse complement strand
GCTCCCGAACTCCTTCTCCATCCCCTTCGTGACGTTGAAGATCCCGCCCTTCTCCCCGGAAGCGACGTCCTGGCCCCAGATGAAGGTGTCCTGGTTCTCGCGGAAGAGGTCCTTCATCGTCTCGTTGATCGCGTGGATCAGAGACGATTCGCGGTGAGGCCGTCCGTCCTCTCCGGCTGCCGGTGTCCGGGGGACCGTCGCCAGGCCGTCCCCTTCGGGGACCCAGGGCTCGGGGAGGACGAAGTCGTGGATCGATTTCGGGTCAGGGTCGGGCGCGCTCCGGGCGCGATCCGCCGCGGTCTCGTAGGCCTGCCGGTTCTCGTCCTCGATCGCGCGGATCTCCTCCTCGGAGAAGGCGCCCCCTTCGACGAGGAGGCGGCGAAAGCGGGGGAGCGGGTCCAGCTCTTTCGCCACGGCGAGCTCCTGCTCGTCGCGGTAGAGCTCGTGCCGATCGGAGTTCGAGTGGGAGCCGATGCGCACGCACTCGGCGTGGACGAGGACGGTCCCCGCGCCGCTCTGCGCGAAGTCGGCGGCCTCGCGCAGGGCGCGGACCGAGTCGAGGACGTCCTTGCCGTCGCAGTGGATGACCTTGAGGTTCGGGAAGCTCGCGAAATTGTCCGAGGCGTAGTGGTTCGCCGTCTGCTGGCGCTTCGGGACGGAAATGCCGTAGCCGTTGTCCTGGATGACGAAGATGACCGGCAGCTTTCCGAGCGAGCAGCCGTTGACGGCTTCGTAGAAGTACCCCTCGGAGGTGGACGACTCGCCCATCGAGCAGTAGACGAGGCTCTTCATCCCGTACGACCGGATGGCCCGGCCGAGGCCCGCGGCGTGCTGCGCGTGGTTGGAGACGCAGGAGGAGACGTTCCAGACGTAGAGGTCGTGCCGGGCGAAGTGGTTCGACATGTGCCGGCCGCCCGAGGAGACGTCCGAGGCCTTCGACATGCCGTTGAGGAGGATCTGCTCCGGGGTCACTCCCGCCGCGAGGCAGGTCGTCAGGTCGCGGTAGTACGGGAAGAGATAGTCGAACGCCGGGCGGAAGATCGTCCCGAGGGCCACCTGGATGCCGTCGTGGCCGGCGCACGGCGCGTGGTAGGACCAGCCGAGGCCCTGCTTGAGATAGTTCGGGGCCTTGTCGTCGAGGACGCGCCCCAGGTGCATGAGGGAATACCACCTGCGGAGCTCTTCCCGCGACGGGTTGACGGCGGAGAGGGCGGGGGAGACCTCCGGGGCGGTCAGGAGAGATTCAGTCAAGGACGTCCTCCGGGGCCAGCCGCGTAAACGCACGAGGCGGCATTTCTTCGAGCCATGAACTCTTTAATATACGAGAAAGACTTCGCGATGGGTTCTCAAATCAGAGCTTTTCCGGAGGGCTTTCGAGGCTTTCCGGGTGCCCGGTGGCCGGTAGGGGTACAATCCGCGTTCCCGCGCTTCGCCGGACCGCCCGGCGATCCCAGTCCCGCGGGCAGGAGTTCCGTCCGTGACCACACACGCCGTTGCCGTTCCCCCCGTCGACTCCTCCGAGTCAGCGGATCGTCACGCATTCGAAGCCGCCCTCGAGGCGACTTTCCCCGCCAGCAAGCGGCCCCAGGAAGGGGAAGCGGTCAGCGGGATAATCGCCGGCATCACGCCGGACGTGGTCCTCGTCTCGATCGGGGCCAAGTCCGAGGCGTTGATGGACCTCCACGAGCTGGATGGAGAGAAGGTCGGCGACCGGATCGACGCCGTGGTCATCAAGGCCGGGCCCGACATCCGGCTCTCGAGGAAGCTCGCCGTCGCGCGCCGCGCGAAGGCGGAGCTGCGTGCCGCCTGGGAGACCGGGATCCCGGTCCTCGGCAAGGTCCTTTCCCGCAACAAGGGCGGGTTCGAGGTCGCCATCGGCGGACCCGGCGGGCCGCGGGCGTTCTGCCCCGTTTCCCAGATCGACGTCGGGCGCCACGACGAGCCGGGTCTCCTGGAGTTCGTCAACCAGTCGTTCGACTTCCGGGTCATCGAGTACGCCGAGGACGGGCGACGCGTCGTCGTCAGCCGCGCAGCCCTTCTCCGCGATGCCATGGAGAAGAGCCTCGGCGAGATCCGCGACAAGATCGTCCTCGGCGCGGTCCTGACGGGCAAGGTCCGCTCGATCACCGATTTCGGCGCGTTCGTCGACCTCGGTGGCGTCGACGGTCTCGTCCACGTCACGGAGATCTCGCGTCGCCGCGTGGCGCACGCCAAGGACGTCCTGACGGTCGGCCAGGAGGTGTCCGTCAAGGTCACCAAGGTCGAGAACGAGGGGAAGCGGATCTCCCTCTCCATGAAGGAGCTCGAGAAGGATCCGTGGGAAGGCCTCGCCCAGAGGATCCCGCCCGGCACCGCGTTCACGAAGCCGGTTGCGCGTCATGCCGAGTTCGGCATCTTCATCGAGATCGAGCCGGGCATCGACGGTCTCGTCCACGTCTCCCAGCTCCCTCCCGGAGTGGACCTCAAGGACCCGTCCGTCGCGACCGGCCAGGAGGTTTCCGGGTGGGTGCGCGAGGTCGACGAAGAGCATCGCCGTCTCTCCCTCTCCCTCCGCGAGGTCTCCACCTCCGACCCCTGGGAAGGGCTCGCCACGAAGATGCCCGAGGGCTCGGTCGTCGCGGGACAGGTCGAGAACGTCGCGGCGTTCGGAGTCTTCGTGCGGCTCGAGATCGGCCTCACCGGCCTCATCCCGAATTCCGAGACGGGCCTCCCTCACGGGACGCCGGCCACGAAGCTGTTCGTGCCCGGGCAGAAGGTCGAAGTCAAGGTGATCGGCCTCGACGCCCAGCGGCGGCGCATCTCCCTCTCGGCGAAGGGTGCCGGAGAGGAGGCCGAGCGCGGCGAGATCCGCAAGTACCGCGAGGACTCGGCCAAGCGCGAGAAGAGCGAGCCGGGCCGCCCGACGAACTTCGGCGCCTCCCTCATGGCGGCGCTCACCCAGCCGAACAAGGCAGCGAAGTCGGCCCGCTGAGTCGGTGGCCCCGCCGGGGCCGCAGTTCCCCGTAACATCCGTCCCCCCGGCTCCTGAGCCGGGGGGATTTTTCTTGAGGAGCCCATGACGAGGAAACGCTCCGAAAGCGCCGACCAGCCGGCGCTGGCCTTCGACGCCGAGATCCCCCTCCCGGAGGAGGCGCGGCGGCGCTACCTGAACTACGCCCTCTCGGTCATCACGTCCCGAGCCCTTCCCGACGTCCGCGACGGCCTGAAGCCGGTCCAGCGCCGGATCCTCTTCGCGATGTACCAGAACCTCCACCTGACGCCCGACGCCAAGTTCAAGAAGTCGGCCACGGTGGTCGGCGACGTCATCGGCAAGTACCACCCGCACGGCGACGTGGCGATCTACGACGCCATGGTCCGGATGGCGCAGCCCTTCACACTCAGGGCGCCGCTCGTCGAGGGGCACGGGAACTTCGGCTCGCTCGACGGCGATTCCGCCGCGGCGTACCGCTACACCGAGGCCCGCCTCAGGCCCCTGGCGGTAGAGCTTCTCTCCGAGATCAGGAAGCGGACCGTCGACTGGAAGCCGAACTACGACGGCGTCCACTTCGAGCCGATCGTCCTTCCCGCCCGCTTCCCGAACCTCCTCGTGAACGGGGCGACCGGTATCGCCGTCGGCATGGCGACGTCGATCCCGCCGCACAACCCGGTCGAGATCCTCGACGCCGCGATCGCCGCCATCGACGACCCCGAGGCCGACCCGCTGAGGTTCGTGAAGGGGCCGGACTTCCCGACGGGTGGCCAGCTCCTCTCGACGAAGAAGGAGCTGCGGGAGATCTACGAGTCGGGGCAGGGGACGCTGAAGCTGAGGGCCGAGTACGAGCTCGAGGAACGCAGCCGCGGCATGCAGGCGATCGTCGTGACGTCGGTCCCGTACGGCGTCGCGAAGGCCTCGCTCGTCGAGAAGATCGCCGAGGTGATCATCGCCCGCAAGCTCCCGGCCCTGGTCGACGTGCGGGACGAGTCGACCGACGACGTCCGGGTCGTCCTCGAGCTCAAGCGCGACGCGGACCCGGCACTCGTGATGTCGTACCTCTACAGGCACACGCCGCTCCAGACGACGGTGCCTGTGAACCTGACGGTCCTGGTCCCGACGGCCAACCCGGAGGTCGCCGAGCCGGCCCGCCTCTCGCTCTCGGCGATCCTCAGGCACTTCCTCGACTTCCGTTTCGCGACGGTGAAGCGGCGCTTCGACTACGAGCTCGAGGAGCTGCTTCGCCGCATCCACCTCCTCGAGGGGTTCGAGAAGATCTTCGACGAGCTCGACGAGGCGATCCGGATCATCCGGAAGAGCGACGGGAAGGCCGACGCCGCCGGCAAGCTGATGAAGCGCTTCGGCCTCGACGACGAGCAGGCCGACGCCGTCCTCGAGACGAAGCTCTACAAGCTCGCGCGGCTGGAGATCGAGTCGATCCGAAAGGAGCTGGCCGAGAAGCGGGCCGAGGCGGCTCGGATCGAGGCGATCCTCAAGTCGCCCGCGAAGCTCTGGGGGGTCGTCCAGCGCGAGCTCGTCGAGCTGCGCGGCGTCCTCTCGGGCGAGAAGAGGAAGACGCGCGTTTCCGTCGCCGTCGAGGAGCCGGAGTACGACGCCGAGGCGTTCATTCCCGACGAGGACGCCTTCGCGGTCGTCACCGTCGACGGGTGGCTGAAACGCCTCGGGCAGCTGAAGGACCCGAAGCAGACGCGCATGCGCGAAGGGGACGACATCCTCGCCGTCCTGCAGGGCGGCACGCGCGAGCTGGTCGTGCTCTTCAGCAACCGGGGCTCGGCCTACGTCCTCCGGATGAACGACGTTCCCCCTTCGACCGGCTACGGGGAGCCGGTCCAGAAGCTCTTCAAGTTCGGCGACGGCGAGCGGGTCGTCGCGGCCCTCTCCCTCGACCCGAGGGTGACGCCGGTCCGGGACGTCGTCCTCCTGGCCGCGACTCGCCAGGGTATGGTCCTCCGCTTCTCGGCCGACCCGCTCCGCGAGGCGACGACCCGATCCGGGCGCCGGTTCGCCCGCGCCGCGGACGGCGACGAGGTCGTGTCGGTGGAGATCTGCGAGGAAGGGGCGATCGTCGCCCTGGCCTCCGAGAGGGGGCGGGCGATCCTGTTCGACTCGGACGAGGTCCCCGTCCTCGCCGGACCGGGGAAGGGGGTCATCGGGATCCGGCTCAGCGAGGACGATCGGGTCATCGGAGCCACGCTTTTCGGGAAAGACGAGAAGCGTGCCGCGCTGACCCTCGAGAACTCGAAGGGGACCACCCACACCGTCACGCGCCGTCACGACGTCGTCGGAAGGGGCGGCAAGGGCTTCGAGCTGATCAAGCGCGACCGTTTCGTGAAGGTGGTCCCCCCCGAGATCGTCCTGCTCGAGCTCCCCGAGCGGTCCAACGGCGGAGGGAGGTAGCCGTGGAGGTCGTCCTCGCCGAAAAGTACGGGTTCTGCGCCGGGGTCCGCGTGGCGGACAAGCTCGTCAGGATCGCCGCTGCAAAGGGGCAGTCCGGAGCGATCCTCGGTCAGGTCGTCCACAACGAGAGCGTCGAGCGCGAGATGGCCACCCTCGGCTTCCCGACGGTGCACCGGCTCGAGGAGGCCCACGGGCACGCGGGGCGGATCGTCTTCTCGGCCCACGGCGTGGCTCCCTCGGTCCGCGAGGAGGCGGCGGCCCTCGGCCTCATGGCGATCGACACGACCTGCAAGTTCGTCACGGACATCCACAAGGAGATCGCCCGCTCGCTCGACGACGGCTGCTTCATCGCCGTTCTGGGCCAGAAGGGGCACCGCGAGGTCATCGGCTATACGAAGGACCTCGACCCTGAGAGATATGGCGTCTTCTACGAGCTCGAGGAGGTGAGGGCATTCCCGTGGGAGGCGCACCCGAGGGTCAAGGTCGTGTTTCAGACGACCCTCAACGCGGACGGCTTCGCCGCGCACGTCGAGTCGATGCGGAGCCGGGTCCCCGACCTGAGGGTCGCCGACACGATCTGCTACGC